>JAUMYC010000050.1:256-13568 GCA_030528845.1 Eubacteriales bacterium | reverse complement strand
GACGGCAGCGAGGTGCTCTCATTTCACATACCGGATGTGCTGGGCGGATATACCGGAACGAAAGAGCTGCCAGAGAAGATCGAGACTTTGCGCGCGCTCGCCGAGGAGACAGGCGCGCCGGTCATGTGCTTTTTCGGCGTGGGAAACCATGGCGGCGGCCCGACGATCGAAGGGCTGAGGACGATCGACGCCTGCAGGGCGGCGGACAGCGGGGAGAGCACGCTCTATTCTTCGCCGGATCGCTATTTCGACGCGCTGCGGCCGATGGCAGGCGCGCTGCCTGTACATGGGGGCGAGATGCAGCACCACGCCTCCGGCTGCTATTCCGCGTTTTCCGCGGGCAAGCAAAAGAACAGGCGCAGCGAGAACGCGCTTTTGCAGGCGGAGAAATTCAGCGCGCTCTCCCGCAGCCTGACGGGCCACGCGATGAACGCGCAGGCCATGGCGCGCGGCTGGCAAAACGTGATGTTCAATCAGTTTCACGACCTGATGTGCGGCTGTTCGATCCGTTCCGGGCTTGAGGACGCTATCCTCGGCTATGATGAGGCGCTGATGATCGCCGCGCGCGAGGAAAACGCGGCGCTGCAGAAGATCTCCTGGCGGGTCGACACGATGCTGGGCCGAAAAGAGCGCGTGCGCTCGAAGCAGGACGGCGTCCTCTGGGGGCGCGACGATCTGGGCACGCCCGTGGTGCTGTTTAACCCGCACCCGTTCCCGGTGGAGGGAGTGGCCGCTGTGCGCGGCGCGCTCGGCTGCGCAAAGGATGCGCAGGGCAGGAGCCTACTGACGCAGAACGTGCGCGCGGAGCGCACGAATGGCGCGGATCACATCGATACGATCGTGCAGGCGGCGCTCCCCGCGCTGGGCTATCGCCTCGTCATGCTCTATCATAACGACCCGGAACCGACCGAAAACACGACCTTTGCGACGCAGACTTCGGTCGGAAATGATCGCATCTGCGCAGAATTCGACCCGGAGAGCGGCGCGATGGTCAGCCTGCGGCTTGATGGGCGGGAATACCTGCGCGCGCCGGCAAGGCCGCTGCTGGCGGACGTTTCGCATTGCGACACATGGGCGCACGGCGTGTTTACCTTTGACCGGATCGTCGGCGAGCTGGGCGGGGCGGAGTTCCGCGTGTTGGAGAACGGGCCGGTTCGCTCCGCGCTGCGGGTCGTCACGCGCCGCGGGAACACGGTGCTCACGCAGATCTTCCGCGCCTATCGCGGCTCGGATCAGCTCGAGGTCGAAGCGACGCTCGACCTGCAGGAAAAACATGTGATGGTGAAGTTGGAATACCCGCTGGCGCTGCAGGACGCACGGGAGTTTTCCGAGGTGCCGCTGGGCGCGATCGAGCGCAGCTGCACGGGCATGGAAGAGCCGTGCGCGCGCTGGTTTGCGCTGAGTGGGCAGGAGGCGGGCCTTGCGATCATCAACGACGGCAAGCATTCGTATTCCTGCGCGCAGGTCGCGCTGCGCTTCACCGTGGCAAACAGCTCGATGTACGCCGATCACTACGGGCAGGCGCACCGCGACGACACGGCGGATCACCTCGACGTCGGCGAGCAGCGCTTCCGCTTTGTGATCGCTCCCTTTGCGGGCGATTGGGCGGACGCGGGGCTGAACCGGCGCGCGGATCGCCTGAATCAGACCGTAGTCGCTATTCAGGAGACCTATCACGAAGGGCCGCTTTCGCCGGAATACGAGGGCTTTTCGATCGACGCGGAGAATGTCTCGCTGGAATGCCTTAAGCCTGCGGAGGACGGGGGCGGTATGATCGTGCGGCTGCGCGAATGCAGCGGCAGGCCGACGAGCGTGCAGATCAGCGCGCCGCTTCTGAAGCGCGCATGGACGGCGCAGCTGGGCGCGCTGAAGCAGCAGACGTGGTTCGTGCCGGACGACCCCGCAAAAGAACCGACCATAGTCTCGAGTATTGAAGAGTAAATATACGAATTTTGGGCGGTCTGCCGTGCAGGAGCGGCGGGCCGCTTCTCTTTGCGGAGCAGGCGTAACATAGTGGAGGTTGACGAAAACGCAAAACTGGCGCATAATTAACTTGGTATGTTGTCGCATAGGCGGCGCAGGACACCGGGAGGCGGAGGAATGAAGCACAGGATCACGCAGGTCGACCGCGGGTCGATCGCGCAGGAGCTCGGGCTGAGAGAGGGCGACCTGCTCACGGCCATCAACGGAGAGATCGTGCGCGATCTGATCGATTATCAGGCGCTTTGCGCGCAGAGCAGGCTCACCCTGACGGTCGAGCGCGACGGCGAAACGACGGATTTTTCCTTTGAAAAGGACGAATACGAGCCGCTGGGCCTGAATTTCGCAAAGGATCTGATGAGCGGGCTGCGCTGCTGCGCCAACAAATGCATCTTCTGCTTTGAGGATCAAAACCCGCCGGGCGTGCGGCCGACCCTCTCGAGCCGCGACGACGACTGGCGGCTTTCGCTGATGACGGGCAGCTTCGTGACGCTCACGAACGTGCCCGACCGGGAGCTGCAGCGCATCATAGACCGACGCGTTTCCCCGCTGTATATCTCCGTACACGCCACGGACGGCGAGCTGCGCGCGAAGATGATGGGCAACGCAAAGGCCGCGCGCATCATGGAACAGCTGCGGCGCCTCGCCGAGGCGGGCATCCGCTTCCATGCGCAGGCGGCCGTCTGCCCCGGGCTCAACGACGCGGAGCAGCTGGAAAAGACCATCCACGACCTTGCGGCGCTCGCTCCGGCGGCGCTTTCGCTGGCGGTCGTGCCCGTGGGCATCACCTGCCACAGGCAGGGGCTCTTCCCGCTGCGGCTCTTTACGAAAGAAGAAGCGAAGCGAACGCTGGAGATCTGCCGCCGCTGGCGCGCGATCTGCAGGCAGCACATGGGCTCGGCGTTTGTGCATCCGGCGGACGAGCTCTTTCTCATCGCCGGAGAGGAGCTGCCTGCCGACGAGGACTATGAAGGCTACGACCAGATCGAAAACGGCGTGGGCATGCTCCGTTTGCTGGAAACGGAATATGCGCAGGCGTATGACGATGCGAAGGAATATGACGAGCTGCCGCACGCAGAACAAATACAGACCGAAGTCTGCATAGCGACGGGCGTTGCTGCGGCCGATTTTCTGCGGGAGATGCTCGCGAAGCGGCCCGTGCCCGGCGTGCAGGTGCGCGTGCAGGCGGTGCCGAACCGCTTTTTCGGCGAAACGGTGAACGTGGCGGGCCTGCTGACCGGGCGCGACCTGCTCGACGAAGAGACGGGCGTCGCGCATGCGCCGGAGGGCGAGGTCTGGATCACGGAATGCATGCTGCGCGAGGGAGAGGAGATCTTCCTGGACGACATGACCGCGGGTGAGCTTGCGCAGAGGCTGGGCAAGCGCGTGCGCATCGTCCGGCGCGGCGGTGAGGAGCTCTTTATGGCGCTGTGCGAAGCCGCGCAGCGTTTGAAATAAACGACCTGAAGGAGTTTTTTAGCTATGGCAAAGCCCCTTGTGGCCATCGTCGGCAGGCCGAACGTTGGCAAAAGCACGTTTTTTAATAAGATCGCGGGCCGACGCATTGCGATCGTGGAGGACACGCCCGGCGTGACGCGCGACCGCGTCTATGCCGACTGCGAATGGCAGAACCACACCTTTACCCTGATCGACACCGGCGGCATCGACCCGACCAGCGCCGACCCGCTGCTCAAGCAGATGCGCTATCAGGCGGAGATCGCCATCGAGACCTGCGACGTCATCCTCTTTTTCGTGGACGGGCGGCAGGGCGTGACGGCGGACGACGAGACGGTGGCGGATATGCTGCGCCGCAGCGGAAAGCCGGTGCTGCTGGTGGTCAACAAGGTGGACCATCCGGGCATGCTCAACGATATCTATGATTTTTACTCCCTCGGCATTGGGGATCCGATCGGCATTTCCAGCGTGAACATGCTCAATTTCGGCGACCTGCTCGAGGAGATCGTCACACGCTTCCCGAACCGCGACGAGGAGGACGATCCCTCCCGCCCCGTGGAGATCGCCGTGGTGGGCAAGCCGAACGTGGGCAAGAGCTCGCTGGTCAACCGCATCCTCGGCGAGGATCGCGTGATGGTCTCCGACATCGCGGGCACCACGCGCGACGCCATCGACACCCGCTTCAAGGACGGCGAGGACGAATTCGTCATCATCGACACCGCGGGCATCCGGCGCAAGAGGGCCATCGAATATCAGTCGCTCGAGCGCTTCTCCGTGGTGCGCTCGCTCGCGGCCATCGACCGCTGCGACGTGGCCGTGCTGCTGCTCGACGCCACACAGGGCGTGACCGAGCAGGACGCGAAGATCGCCGGGTATATCGACGAGCAGGGCAAGGCCGCCATCATCATCGTGAACAAATGGGACGCGATGGAAAAAGAGACCGGCACGATGGAAAAATACATCAAGACCGTGCGCGAGGGGCTCAAGTTTATGGAATACGCCCCGATTTTGTTCATCTCCGCGCTGACCGGGCAGAGGGTGAACCGCGTGATGGAGGCTGTGCGCGAGGCATACGCGCAGACGACCCGCCGCGTGACCACGGGCCTTCTCAACGACGTGCTCACCGACGCGCAGGCTGCCTTCCAGCCGCCGGCCATGTCCGGGCGCAGGCTGCGCATCTATTATGCGACCCAGCCCAGGACCAAGCCGCCGACGTTCGCATTCTTCATCAACGACGAAGAGCTCATGCATTATTCCTACGAGCGCTATCTGGAAAACCAGCTGCGCAAGGCCTTTGGCTTTGAGGGCACGCCCATCCGCTTTGAGCTGCGCGAAAAGACCCGCGAAGAGAACAACTGACGCAGGAGGAAAATGCCTATGAATAATATCCTTGCCGGCGCGCTCGCCATCGCGGCGGGCTATCTGCTCGGCTGCATTTCCACGGGCCTGATCGCCGGAAAAGCCTTTGCGAAGCTGGACATCCGCACCAAGGGCAGCGGCAACGCCGGCGCCACCAACATGCTGCGCACGCTGGGCTGGGCGCCCAGCCTCGTCACCGTGGCCGGAGATATCCTCAAGGCCGTGCTCGCATGCTGGCTCGGCTCTTTGCTGCTCGGCCGCACGGGCGCGTATCTGGCGGGCGTGGCCTGCGTCGCCGGGCATAACTGGCCCGTGTTCTTCGGCTTCAAGGGCGGAAAAGGCGTGGCCTCGTCCTTTGGCGTGCTGCTGATGACCAGCTCGCTGACGGCGTGGACCGTCTTCGTCTTTGAGATCGCCGTCATCGCGCTGACCAAGACGGTCTCCGTCGCCTCGCTCGGCGCGGGCGTGGTCAACGCCGTGATGGCTCTGTTCCTGCTGCGCGGCGAGCCCGTGAGCCTCGTGTGCTCGCTGCTGCTCTCCGGCATGCTCATTTTCTGCCACAGGGCGAACATCGCCAGGCTGCTGCGCGGCGAAGAAAACAAGCTCGACTTCAAAAAAATCAATAAGATCAAGCTCAAGAAGAAGGGATGAGGCGCATGAAACAGGCGTACCTGATCGGCATCGATATCGGCACCTCCGGCGCGAAGATCATCGCGGCGGACGCGGCGGGCGTCGTTGCGGCATCCAAAACGGTGGAATATCCGCTGTATACGCCCCGCGCGGGCTGGGCAGAGCAGGACCCGGCGGACTGGTGGAGGGCCGTCTGCGAGGGCTGCAAGGCCGTCATGGCCAAAGTGGCGGGCAGCGAGATTCTCGGCGTGAGCTTTTCCGGCCAGATGCACGGCCTCGTCGCGCTCGACAGCGCAAATACCGTCATCCGCCCCGCCATCCTCTGGTGCGACCAGCGCACGCAGAAGCAGTGCGACGAGCTGATCGCGCGCTGCGGCGGCGTGGAAGGCCTCGTGCGCTACACCAACAACACCATGCTCACCGGCTACACCGGCGGCAAGATCCTCTGGCTGCGCGAAGAAGAGCCCGCGAGCTTTGCGAAGATGGACGTTTTCCTCTGCCCGAAGGATTACATCCGCCTGCTGATCACCGGCGAGAGGGGAATGGACGTCTCCGAAGCCTCCGGCACCGGCTTTTTTGACACGAAGAACCGCGTCTGGAGCGAAGGCCTGATCGAACTGGCCGGCCTCGAGAGGAGCATTTTCCCGCAGACGCAGGAATCCACCGCCCTCGCCGGCTATGTGACCGCGCAGGCGGCCGGGGAGACCGGCCTGCCCGAGGGAACGAAGGTCTATTTCGGCGGCGGCGACGCCGTCATCCAGACCACGGGCGCGGGCCTGATCAAGCCGGGCATCCTCGGCGTGGTCATCGGCACGGCCGGCAACGTCTCCATGGGCCTCGACAAATACTGCGACAACCCCGGCGGCAAGCTGCAGATGTTCTGCAACAACGAGCCGGGCCTGTGGCATGCCTTCGGCTGCACGCTCACGGCAGGCGGCGCCTATCGCTGGTATCGCGACGCGCTGGACGAGATCGCCCTGCGGGAAGCGCAGGAGAGCGGCAGGAGCGTGTACGAGATCATGAACGCGCAGGCCGAGGCCTCTAAGCCCGGCGCCAACGGCGTCATCTTCGCGCCCTATCTCACCGGCGAGCGCTGCCCCTATCCGGATGCGAACGCGCGCGGCGTGTTCTACGGCCTCGGGCTGAATTCCACGCGCGCCGATATCACCCGCGCGGTGATGGAGGGCGTGACCTATTCGCTCAAGCAGGTGGTCGATCTGATGGCCGCCTTCACCGAGTGCGAATGCGTGTATGCCTCCGGCGGCGGCGCGCAGAGCCCGCTCTGGCTGCAGATGATGGCCGATATCTTCCAGCTGCCGGTGTACACCATGTCTGCTGCGGACGTGGGCGGCGCGTACGGCGCTGTCATGGCTGCGGGCGTGGGCTGCGGCGTGTGGAAGAACCTGGAGGAAGCCTCCGCGATCCTGCACCGCGAGAGCGAAACGCTGCCCAACGCGGCCAACAGGCAGGCCTATGCCGACGCGTTCGGCCTCTACAGCCGCCTCTACGGCGCGCTCAAGGGCGTGTTCGACGCGGGCGCGGCGCTGGGCTATTGATCCCTGAACTGTATTGGAGACCGATGCGCGGGCGCTTGCGATACGGCGCCCGCGTTTTCATGGGAAGATAAATGGGAGGAAAAATGGCGAAGACAACCTATCAGGCCGGCGATATCAAAGTTCTCAAGGGGCTGGAGGCCGTGCGCATGCGCCCCGGCATGTACATCGGCTCGACCGGCTCGCGCGGGCTGCACCACCTCATCTGGGAGATCGTGGACAACGCCATCGACGAGGCGGCAAACGGCTTTGCCGACGAGATCGGCGTCACGCTCAAGAAGGACGGCAGCTGCGAGGTGAGCGACAACGGGCGCGGCATCCCGGTGGATATCCATCCGGAGCTCGGGATCTCCGCGGTGGAGGTCGTCTATACCCAGCTGCACGCCGGCGGTAAGTTTGACGACAAGAACTACGCCTATTCCGGCGGTCTGCACGGCGTGGGCGCGAGCGTGGTCAACGCGCTCTCGAGCTGGGTGCAGGTGGACGTCTATCAGGACTTCTGCCATTGGCGGCAGCGTTTCGAATCGCGGCCGGATCCGAAAACGGGCGCTGTGGAGCCGGGCAGGCCCGTCGCGCCGCTGGAAAAGATCGGCAACACGCGCAAGAGGGGCACGGTCGTCAATTTCAAGCCCGATCCGCTCGTGTTCGAAACGGTCGATTTTCAGACGGAGATCGTGCGCAGGCGCGTGCGGGAGCTGGCCTACCTCAACGGCGGCATCAAGTTCGTCTTCACCGACGAGCGCGCCAAGGAAAAGGAGAGAGAGGAGTTCCTCTTCGAGGGCGGCCTGTCCGATTTCGTGCGCTATCTCAACGCCGACAAAAACCCCATGGGCGAGGTCATCGCCTTTGAGGGCCGCAAGGACGGGCTCATCCTGCGCGCGGCGATCCAGTATACCGACGGCTACACGGAAAATATGTTCTCCTTTGTCAATAACGTGCCCACCGCCGAGGGCGGCACGCACGAGCAGGGCTTCAAATCCGCCCTGACCAAGGCCTTTAACGATTACGCGCGCAAGGTCGGCGCGATCAGGGAGAAGGACAACAACCTCTCCGGCGAGGATTTCCGCGAGGGGATGACCTGCGTCATCGCCGCGTCGGTCAAAAAGCCTCAGTTTGAGGGCCAGACGAAGGGGAGACTGGGCAACACCGAAGTGCGCCCCATCGTGGAGGCCATCGCGGCGGATCAGCTCTCGCTGTATCTGGACGATCTGAAAAATCAGGAGCTGGCCCAGTCCATCGTGGAAAAGGCCGTGAAGGCGGCGCAGGTGCGCGAGGCCGCGCGCAAGGCGCGCGACGTGGCGAGGCAGAAAAACCAGCTGGAGGCCGCGCCGCTGGTGGGCAAGCTCTCCTCCTGCACGGGCAGGAAGGCCGCCGACAACGAGCTGTTCATCGTGGAGGGCGACAGCGCCGGCGGCAGCGCCAAGCAGGGCCGCGACCGGCGCACGCAGGCCATTTTGCCCCTGCGCGGCAAGCCCCTCAACGCGGAGAAAAAGCGTATCGACCAAGTGTTGGCCAACGAAGAGTTCCGCTCGGTCATCACGGCGCTGGGCACGGGCATCGGCGAGGATTTCGACCTCTCCCGCCTGAAGTATTACAAGGTCATCATCCTCTCCGACGCCGACCAGGACGGCGCGCACATCCGCGCCATCCTGCTCACCTTCTTCTATCGCTATATGCGCTCGCTCATCACCGAGGGCCATGTGTTCATCGGCCTGCCGCCGCTGTATAAGGCCTATAAGGGCGAGAAGAGCATCTATTGCTACGACGACAGGGAGCTGGCCGAGGCGGCAAAGGTGCTGGGCCGGGGCTATCTCGTGCAGCGCTATAAGGGCCTTGGCGAGATGAACCCGGAGCAGCTCTGGGAGACGACCATGAACCCTGCCGACCGCAAGCTCATTCAGGTCACCATCGAAGACGCGGCCGAGGCCGAGCGCATGGTCACCGTGCTCATGGGCGACAAGGTCGAGCCGCGCCGCGAGTATATCACCGCCTATGCCGACTTCAACCGCGAGGACAATTTTGAGGCCCGCAGCGAAAACTACGAGGCCTGAGCCGCCGCGCAGGCGCATTTGAGGAGGATATCATGCCCCGGGAAAAGAAACACGAACCGCCCAAGGGCGAGGTCATATTGCAGCGGTCCATGGAATCGGTCATGCATGATTCCATGATCCCGTATTCCGAGTTCGTCATCCTTGAGCGCGCGCTGCCGCGCGTGGAGGATGGGCTCAAGCCCGTGCAGAGGCGCATTCTCTACACCATGATGGAGCTGGGCATCACGCCGGACAAGCCGCACAAGAAATGCGCGCGCATCACCGGCGACTGCATGGGCAAATATCACCCCCACGGTGACACCAGCGTCTACGACGCGCTCGCCCGCATGGCGCAGGATTTCGTCATGCGCGGCCGGCTGGTGGACGGCCACGGCAACTTCGGCTCCATCGACGGCGACAGCCCCGCCGCCATGCGCTACACCGAGGCGCGGCTGGCTCCGCTGGCGCTGGAGCTGCTGCGGGATATCGAAAAGGACACCGTCTCCTTCCGGCTGAATTTCGATGACACGCGCAAGGAGCCGGACATGCTGCCCGGCGCGTTCCCGAACCTGCTGGTGAACGGCGCGAGCGGCATCGCCGTCGGTCTGGCGACGAACATCCCGCCGCATAACCTCGGCGAGACCATCGATGCGACCATCGCGCAGATCAAAAACCCGGACATCACCACGGCGGAGCTGATGCAGCACCTGCCCGCGCCGGATTTTCCCACCGGCGGGCAGCTCATTCACGACCGGGAGGAGCTCTTTCAGGCCTATGAGACCGGCCGCGCCAGGCTGCAGGTGCGCGCGAAGGCGCATGTCGAGCCGGGCAGCGCAGGCCGCAGCCTGATCGTGATCACGGAAATGCCCTATCAGGTGAACAAGGCCGCGATGCTGGAGAAGATCCTGAAGCTCTCCGAGGAGAAAAAGGCGCTCTTTTCCGGCATATATGACATCCGCGACGAATCCGACCGCACGGGCCTGCGCGCAGTCATCGAGCTGCGCAAGGACGCCGACGTCGAAAAGACGCTCGCGGCGCTTTATCGCTATTCGGATATGCAGGTCACCTTCGGCGTGAACCTCGTGGCGATCGCAGGCGGCAAGCCCGTGCAGATGGGCCTCAAGGCTGCGCTGGGCCATTTCATCCGCCACAGGAAGAACGTCGTGACCCGGCGCACGCGCTTTGATCTGGAACAGGCCGAGGCGAGGGCGCATATCCTCGAGGGCCTCATCGTCGCCGTCGATAATCTCGACGCCATTATCAAGCTCATCCGCGCCAGCAAAACGCCCAAGGAGGCGCGAGCGGGGCTCGTCGCACAGTTTGCGCTGACGGAGATCCAGGCGCAGGCCATTCTGGACATGCGCCTGCAGAGGCTGACCGGTCTGGAGATCCTCACGCTGCGCGAGGAATACGCACAGCTGCAAAAGAAGATCGCAAAGCTGCAGGCCATCCTCAAGAGCGAGAAAAAGCTGATGAACCTCATCTGCGAGGAACTCGAAGAGGTCAAGGAACAATTTGCCGACCCGCGCCGCACGGAGCTGATCGCGCCGCCCAGCGCGAAGGAGACCGTCGCGGCGATGGACGAAGGCCCCGAGCCGGAGGAAACGACTGTCTATGAAACGCAGGCGGGCTTCTTCAAGCGCATGGCGCCCAAGACGGCCGAAAAGGCCATCGAAGAGGAGGCGCTGCCGCCCGCGCGCGTGCTGCGCACGATGACGAACCATCGCCTGCTCATGCTCACCAGCCGCGGCAACGCATTTGTCATCGCGGCGGAGCAGGTGCCCGAATGCAGGCCGAAGGAGCGCGGGCTCGCGCCGGCGGGCATGCTGGCCGGGCTGGAGAAGGACGAGCAGATCGTGCAGGTGATCGAGG
This sequence comes from Eubacteriales bacterium, assembly GCA_030528845.1. The sequence goes on along the minus strand of JAUMYC010000050.1, from coordinate 2,689 downwards.
CCGTGCCCGGCAAATACGAGGGCACTCTCCTGTTCGTTACGAAAAACGGCCTGATCAAGGCCAGCGATTTTGCGGAATACGACGTGCGCACGCGCAAGTTCGTGGCGCTCAAGCTGCGCGAGGGAGACGAGCTCGCCGCCGCGTTCCTGCAGGGCGAGGAAAAAGAACTGCTGCTGGTCAGCAGGGGAGGCATGGCGATCCGCTTTGCGGCGGAGGAAGTGCCTGTGACCGGCCGCGCCACCGCGGGCGTGAAGGGCATGGCGATCGCTCAGGGCGACGCGCTGCTCGCCGCGATCCCCTATCGCGAAGAGGGCGAGCTGCTGCTGGCGAGCGATTCGGGCCATATGAAGCGCTGCATCATGGCGGATTTCGAGCCGCAGGCGCGCGGAGGCAAGGGCGTGAAATGCGTGACCTTCCTCAAAAACGGCGCAAACGGCACGGGGCTGGTCTGCGCGCTGCCCGTGCGCGAACCGTTTGACTTCTTCGCCGTGCAGAAAATGACCCCGCCCACGCGGCTGCACACGGACATGATCGACATCGAGCTGCGCAGCGGCAAGGGCGCGCCCGTTTTGATGGCGATCGCGGGCGACGATCTGGAAAAGATCGTGCCGATTGGATAATATTACAAAATAATGAACGAGCATCGTTAAATTGTAACGATGCTCGTTTGCTTTGCAGGAAAAGAAAAAACGCGGGCGAATTTAGAAAGCTGAGGAGAATTTTGCCGCGCGGGATGTGGCCGCGCCGCAATCATTTCGGAACGAAAACGACATAACCGAAGTCGAATAGAAAACATGGGAGGACACGAAAGATGCTTGCAAGGATACGAAGGCGCGCGCTCGCGCTGCTGCTGGCGCTGGTTTTGTGTGCAGGGCTTGATATGGGCCCGGTCGCGCAGGAAGCGCAGGCGGCGTCGGACGGCATGGTGCGCGTGCTGCTCTCGCGCGTGGGCACGACGCGCACGTCGCTGACGATGAAGACCAGCTGCACCTACGCCATCGGCAGCGTGAACGGAGAAAAGATCCCCGGCGGCTCCACGGTGCAGGTGTATATCTCAGGCGGCATGCTCTATCTGAGCGTGAACGGCGAGACCATGCGCACGGGCACGTCTGTGACGCTCTACCGCATGAGCCGCGGCAACGCGGGCGTGCAGTTCACTTCGCCGAATCTGGCCAATATCTATTGCGGCGACATGAAATTTTCGATCGTCTCCGGCGCGATCCAGCCCATCTGCCGGATCTACATCGAGGATTATCTCTACGGCGTGGTCGCCTATGAGATGTCCAACACCTTCCCGCTCGAGGCGCTCAAGGCGCAGGCCGTGTGCGCGCGCACCTATGCCATGCGCCTGAAGAAAAACAGCGGCACCTACGACCTGACCGACACCGCGACCCATCAGGTGTTCAAGGGCTACAACAGTTCCTATAAAAATGTCATCGCAGCCGTCGCCGCGACGAAGGGGCAGTGCCTCCTCTACGGCGGCGACTACGCGGGCTGCTGGTATACCGCCTCCAACGGCGGGCAGACCGAGAGCACGAAGAACATCTGGGGCGGCAACGTGCCCTACAGCATCGTCAAGGACGACCCCTACGACCTCGCAAACCCCTCCAGCACGGCCAAGCGCCATAGCGTGCCCAAGGACGCGGACGGCCTGCACGCCAAGCTGGCGACCCTGCTGAAGGTGGAATTTGCTCCGCAGCTGGCCGAGATGGGCTTGAGCGACGCGCATGAGGACATCCGCATCGAGGGCGTGCTGGCCATCGAGCCGCATTCGCCCAAGTATCCCGAGCCGTCTTATACCTACACCGAGCTGCGCTTCGGCTGTCTGGTCAGCTCTGTGGACGCAGCCGGCATCCGCCAGAGCGCGGTGCGGCTCACGGCCGATCTGGAGACCTACGACCAGCTCGCCAAGATCCTCCCGCTCGACATCGGCTCCACCACCGCCGAGACTGTGTATGTGGAGGAAAATGACGATTCGTTCGATATCGTCTTCCGGCGCTACGGGCACGGCGTGGGCATGAGCCAGCGCGGCGCGCAGCAGATGGCCGGGGAGCACGCGATGACCTTCGATGAGATCCTCGACTTCTATTTCCCGGGCACATCGCTCACGAAGCTGGATCTGATCGATTCCACCGCCCAGAACGCCCCGAGCGAGGACGATCCTCTGCCCGAGGACGACGGCACGCTGCGCTACGGCGACACCGGCGAAGAGGTGAAGGCCCTGCAGCGCAAGCTCAAGGAGCTGGGCTATTTCACCGGCAATATCGGCGGGAACTATCTCACCCTTACCACCGAGGCCGTCAAGGCGTTTCAGGCAGATCACGGCTTTACCCCGGACGGCGTTGCGACCAAGGAAGTGCAGCAGGCCATCTTCGGCACAGCTGCGCCCACGCCCACGCCCGCGCCGACTCCTACGCCCAAGCCCACCGCCGA
>JAUMYC010000050.1:0-246 GCA_030528845.1 Eubacteriales bacterium | reverse complement strand
CCGAGCCGGATTATTCCGATAACGGCATGGCGCGCGTGAGCGTGCCTTCCGGCAGCAGGCTGCTGGTCTATGAAAAGCCCAGCGTGAACTCCGCCGTGGCGGCGCGTCTGGCCGACGGCACTGTGGTCTATATACACGGCGTGTCGGGCAGCTGGGCAGCGGTCTCCGCAAGCGGTGTGAAGGGCTATTGCAACAAGAATTATCTCATCTCTCAGGCGGAGCCGACCCCCGCGCCGACTCCCGTCC
>JAUMYC010000249.1 GCA_030528845.1 Eubacteriales bacterium | reverse complement strand
CACCGCGGCGTACGCCTGCGTGCTCATGTGGCCGAAGATCGAGCTGTAAATCAGGATGCCCAGCGACCACGTCGTCTCATTAAGGAGCACGGGCGCTGCGATACGCACATAGTCCCGGACAAAGCCGCGGCTGATGTTGAGCATATCCCTGATCGGCGCGCGCAGCAGCGTCCGCCCGCGCAGGCCCGCCAGATAGATCACCGATACGTTGACCACCGCCGCGATGGCCGAGGCGATCGCCGCGCCCTCCACGCCCAGCGCCGGGAAGCCGCACAGGCCGAAGATCAGCAGCGCGTTGAGCACGATGTTGGTCACAACCGAGCAGGCCGCGCCGATAAACGGGATGACCACCTTCTGCGTGCTCTGCAGCACCGTGCCGCCGGACTTGGCCATCGCCTGGAAGGGATATCCAAGCGCGATGATGCGCAGATACGACGCGCCGATGCGCACCGCCTGCTCATCCCTGGTAAAGAGGGAGACGATCGTCTGCGGCATGATCAGCGCCGCAAGCATGAAGATCGCCGACGCGCCCAGCGTCAGCATGCTCATCAGGCCGTATGTCCTGTGTATGCCGCGCGTATCCTGCGCGCCGAAATACTGCGCGATAAACACGCCCGCGCCGCTCGTGCAGCCAAAGAGCACGATGGAAAAAAACCACGACCATTTGCCTGCCATGCCTACGGCCGCCAGCGGCGTATCACCGAGGCGGCCGATCATCAGCGTATCAATGAGCGTGAAGGACGAGAACAACAGATTCTGCAGCGTCACCGGAATGGCGATAGAGAGCATCATCCGGGTGAAGCCGGCGGAACGCTTTGACATGATTCCTCCTGCTTATTTGGATAGGACCTGGAAGACAGGGCTGTTCTCCACGATGAACGGCCCGTCCTGAATGAAGAAGAGCATGCCCGTCACCGGGGTCTTGAGCACCTCTTTCACCGCGCCGTCGAGCGGATTGATGATGAACGCCAGCTGCTCGCCGCGGCGCACATGCGCGCCGGCAAACTTCACCCGGCGCAGCAGGCCCGCCGACTTGGCGGAGACGGTGATGATGTCCTCGTTGGTGATCACCGCGGAGGCGCTGCCCGGCGTCGTATCGCTGCGGATGACGCCGCGGCCGTTGAGGAAGCGGATGATCGCGCGCAGCGTCTGCTCGGCTGCAGCCTCGTCGATCTCCCTCGTCTTGCCGGCGTAGAGCGAGTAGGCCTGCGTACCCTCCTGCTGCCAGCAGTAGTTGAGCGTCGTCTCGTCGGAGATGCGCGGCGTGCGCACATAGACGTAGGGCAGGCCGAACTCGCAGCCCAGCTCCGGATTCTGTCTGCCGGTCTCCATCATGCGCACATGCGGCACGAAGGAACCCGGCTGATAGAAGCTCGTCAGCTGGATGCCGTACTTGTACTGCTTGAGCTTTTCAAAGAGCGCATCGGCGATCTGCTCGGTGGTGCCGCCCTCGGCATTGCCGGGGAAGCGGCGGTTGATATCCATATTCTCCGGCGCCCACAGGCGGGTGCCCGTATTCATCGAAAAGCCGATCGCCGTGGGCACGACCATGACGCTCTTGCCCGGCATGATGCCGCCGTCACGCTCCACCTCGCGCAGGAACGCGACCAGCCGCGCGCAGACATAGAGCTGCTGCACCTCGTCGCCGCGCAGCGCGCCCAGCACCACGCAGCTCTTCTCGCCCTTGCCGAAGCGATAGCCCATGATGTTCATGTCGCCGCGGAAATACGACGGCACGGTAAAGATCACATCTTTTTTCATGGTCATTCCTTTCTGCACTGGCGTGCAATCAGCGTGCCGGGATACACGGCGGAATAGCCGCGCTGGCTGAACACCAGACCGCTGGCCGGCGCAAGCACCTCTTCCACCGGCTCCCCGCGCAGCGCATCGATGATCACGCCCAGACGCTCGCCCTTTTCAAGGCTCTTGCCCAGGCAGTAATCCGGCACAAACATGCCCGGCTTCGTGCAGGTCACGCGGCAGACGTCCTGCTGCGTGCGGATCAGCGGCGCATCCTCCAGCGGCACGGCCTTCGCCTCGCCCTTCCAGATGCCCATCTCCTTCATCTTGCAGAAGATGCCCTCGATCACAATCCGCGCGCCCTCGCGCGGATGGCGGATGCGCTCATTGGCCACAAGCACCATCGCCGGCGTGCCCGTCATGCACAGGGCGCTGGTGGGAACCAGCTTGCCTGCGCAGCGCGCGTTGATGCGCACCTCGTACAGCTCGCTCTTATCCTTGGCGCTGGAATGGACGTCCAGCACCAGATCGGCCCCGCGCATATCCTCCACGATGTGATGGCACATCGACTCCATCGGCGTGCCGTTTGCCGCGCCGGGGAAAGCGCGGTTCATGTCCAGACGCGTGCTCGCCGGCACCATGCGCTCGCCGATATCCATGCCGAGGGGGTTGAGCATCGGATAGAGATCCACCGTGCCGCAAAGATTCTGCGGCTCTTCCATGATCCCCCTGGCGACGCCGTAGACAATCATCTGCCCCATCAGTTCGTCGCCATGCACGCCGCTGGCGATGCACAGGCGCTTGCCCGTGCCCTCCTCCGGTTCATAGCGGCAGCGGCTGACCGTCCAGTTCTCGCCAATCGGCATCGCAATGCTCTTGACCGTGGTGATCTGCTTTCGGATTCCCAATGTGATTCTCCTCATTTCATATGCCCGGCAAAGAGGAAAGCGCTTTTTCGCCTTCTTCTCTGCCTGAGCGCATATTTTTGCCGGAATTTTCGATCCACATGAAGAAAGATGCAACTTCTTCCTTCCTTATCATACAAATCCTATCACAAATCAAGCCTTTTTGCAAGCGAAAACGAATGATGATCTTGCTCTTTCGTCAAATTTGCGCCAAACGGTATGCCCGATTGAATCGTTTCGCTTCGAATTGCAAGCAAAAGCAAAGTATGATATACTCATTTTGTCAAAGAATCCCCATTTTACCATGGCACTGTATGCCTGTCTGAGCAGAAAGGATTCAGCAATATGAAAATCGGGCTGTTTTCCGACACGTTCTATCCGGAGATCAACGGCGTCGCTACCTCCTGCCTGACGCTTCAGCGCGAGCTGACCCGCCGCGGGCACGAGGTGCACGTCTTTGCGCCCAAATGCAAGGGCTGGGAAGAACATCAGAATGCATTCTTTCATTATATCAACTCCGCGCCCTTCATCGCCCTGAAGGACCGCAACATGGCCTT
>JAUMYC010000049.1 GCA_030528845.1 Eubacteriales bacterium | reverse complement strand
CGCAAGCTGACCATGCGCGACGCGGCGGACATCTTCGAATACAGCCGCGACCCGGAAGTGGCGCGGCATGTGCTCTGGGAAGCGCAGCGCTCTGTTTCCGAAGCGCGCGCCTACGTCCGCTATTCCCAGCGCAAGTATCGTCTGGGAGAACCGGCGAGCTGGTGCATCGAGCTTGACGAGGAAAAGAAGGTCATCGGGACGATCGGCTTTATGTGGTATCAGCGCGACAACAACGCGGCGGAAGTCGGCTATTCCCTCTCGCGCGCCTATTGGAACAGAGGGATCATGACCGAGGCGCTGGAAGAGCTGATCCGGTTCGGCTTTTGCGAGGCAAGGCTGCACAGGATCGAAGCCCAGCACGAAGTGACCAACCCCGCCTCCGGCGCCGTCATGCGCAAATGCGGCATGCGGCTGGAAGGCACGCTTCGCGGAAGGCTGTACAACAAGGGACGCTATGTGGACGTGGATCTGTATTCGATCCTGCGGGAGGAATATTTCTCCCGTTCCCGCTGAAGTTTTTTTGCAACGCCGGGCGGCTGTCAGGAACCCTGCGCCGCCCGAATGCGTCTACCCATAGTATCCATACGAATAAAACGACTGAATTTTGAACGTTCTGCCGGCATGCGCCGGCGTTGACGATAGAGAAACCGGAGGGATTGCCTTGGCGCTTCTTGCAAACTGGGCCGAGCAAATCAAAAGCCTCTTATACAACCTGTTCCTCCAGCCGGACTGGCATACCTTTGTCGATATTTTCATCATCGCGCTGGTGATCTATCAGCTGCTCAAGAGGCTGATGACCACGCGCGCAAACAGCGTCATCCGCGGCATCGTGATGGTGCTGATGGTGACGTGGCTGAGCGAGATCCTGCAGTTCAACGCCATCAACTGGCTGCTGCAGCAGGTCATCAGCATCGGCGTACTGCTGCTGATCATCGTCTTCCAGCCGGAAGTGCGCCGCGCGCTCGAGCAGATCGGCCGCCAGCGGTGGACCAATATGCCGTTTTTCCGGATAGGCCCCGCCGCCGCGCAGACCACCGAAAAGAAGATCGACGAGCTGGTGACGGCCTGCGTGCGCCTTTCGAGGCGCAAGGTGGGCGCGCTGATCGTCATGGAGCGCTCGACCGGCCTGCAGGACGTCATTGAAAGCGGCACGACGCTCGACGCGGAGATCTCCGCGCCGCTTCTGGAGAATATCTTTGAACCGAACACTCCCCTGCACGACGGCGCAGTGGTCATCCGCGGCGACAGGATCGTTGCGGCGGCCTGCATCCTGCAGCTCTCTGCCGACAGCGGCATCAGCCGCGATCTGGGCACGAGGCATCGCGCCGCGCTGGGCGTGAGCGAGACGGCAGACTCCATCTCGCTGATCGTCTCGGAGGAAACGGGCATCATCTCCGCTGCGCGGGACGGCAAGCTGACCCGCTATCTGGACGAGAAATCGCTCAAGGCGCTGCTGAGCAGTGCTTTCCTGAACGAAAAAAAGACGGAGAGCGGCCTGAAGGCGCTGCTCAGGCCGAAAGGAGGCTCCGGGAGTGAAAAGACCTGAATGGAACAAGGAGCGCCTGCTTTCGGATCTGAATAAGGTCTGGCGCGCCGTGCGCGGCGTCGTTTCGCATAATATCGGGCTGAAGCTCCTGAGTTTTCTGGGCGCCCTGTTTCTCTGGAGCTATGTTATTACTACAAACCCCAGCATCACGCGCAGCAAGGTCATCGAAGATATTGACCTGAACGTGACGGGGCAATCGGTCTTGACGGGCAGAAACCTCGCTCTTTTGACGGATACCGCCTCCGAGCTCGAGGAGATCAGCGCGAGGGTGAACGTATCGCAGTCGAGCTTCGGCCTTGTACAGGATACCAATGTTCGCGCGGAGCTGGATCTGACGCAGATCCGCACAACGGGCACGCATATGCTCAACCTCAAGGGCACCTCCGTATACGGCGAGGTCGTGCAGCTCTGGCCGGAGTTTATCGAAGTGGAAGTGGAAGAACTGGTGGAGCGCTATGTTCCCGTGAATGTGACGCTGACGGGGATGGACAGCGCTTCCTATTGGTACAGCACGCGCATGAACCCGACGCAGGTGACGGTCAGCGGGCCCGCTTCTGTGGTGCAGACGGTCTCCTCTGCGGATATCGTGCTGGACGTTTCGCAGATCAGCTCGTCCTATGTCCGCGCGGAGCAGTTCACTCTGCGCTCTTCCTCGGGAGAGGCGATCGACATGCCGCTGACCTGCTCGACTTCTTCGATTATGGTATATCTGGACGTGTATCCGACCAAGACGGTGCCGATCTTGAACGACCCGAAGGACGTGCTGACAGGTTCCCTGCCCACGGGCTACGAGATCGTCGGCGTGGAGATCTCCCCTGCTGCGGCGGTCATTGCGGCGGAGCAGTCGCTGCTCGACACGATCGACAGCCTCTCTTACAGCAAGGTGGACGTCTCTTACCGCACTTCCTCCTTTGCAAGGACAGTGCGCTTGAGCGGGCTGACGGGCCTGAAGTATATCTCCACCGATCAGGCCGTGGTCAACATCAGCATCGCGGAGATCGACACTACGCGCAAGTTTGACAATATCCCGGTGTCTTTTGTCAACCATTCCGACGCCATTTCCGCGACCGCTCTGAGTGACACCATCTCCGTCGTGGTCACGGGCCCGTACACGCAGGTGGAGGCGCTCACGGCGGAGGATATCATCGCGACCGTCGATCTGACAGGCCTCGAATTGGGCGAATATGACATCCCGGTATATGTGGTCGTAGGCAGCAGACCGGACATCGTCTGCACTGCGGCCCCCTCGGAAGTCACGGTGCGCCTGGAATGATCCCCGGAAAAGAGGGATGAAACTTGTTTAACACCTATTATGCCGATGTGCTGATCACGCTCATGCTCGGCTGGATCCGCGGGCTTACCGACTGGATCTGGCGGCTGATCAGCCTTGGCGACGGCTCGGCCGGGCGCAGCTTTCTCGGCTGGTTTTCCGCAAACTGGTTCCGGCTCGTGCTGGTGTTGGTTATTGTCGGAGTCGTGGTGGACTGGCTGGTCTGGCTGATCCGCTGGCGCCCCTATTGGCTCTGGTTTGGGAAGAAGCGGCGCGTGCTCGACGACACAAAAGAACCGCCCGCCCGCGCAAAGCAGCCTGCCTCCGTCGCCGGGCGGCCGCAGGCTCCGCGCTTCACCGGCAAGGCCATCCCGGGCAGAGAAGCCCCGCAGCCGCAGGCCGAGTTTTTTGAGGAAGACGAGCTCTTCGACGTCGTATCCCCCGCCATAAGCGGAGCCAAGCAAAACGCGCCGCAGGCGCGTGAGGCGCTCGTCGGCGTTTCGGTGCAGCAGTACATTCAGAAAGCGCCGCGTGCGCAAGTAAAGCCAGACAGGGAGAAACCGAAAAAAGATGAGATCGAATGGTCTGATTGAATATGCGCTGCCCAGCAATCGCGTGATCGTGATCGCCGGGCATTACGGCAGCGGAAAGACGGAGATCGCGCTCAATATGGCGCTGCGCCTTCGCAAAGAGTGCGGCGACGTGACGCTGGTCGATCTCGATATCGTCAATCCGTTTTTCAGAAGCGCAGAACAGGCAGCGCTGCTTGAGGAGCACGGCGTGGAACTGCTCAAGCCCATTTATGCCAACACCTCCGTGGACATTCCCTCCCTCCCGCCGCAGATCCAGGGCGTGTTCGCCCGGGAAACAGGGCGAGTCATTTTTGACGTGGGCGGCGACGATGCAGGCGCTGCTGCGCTGGGCGGGTTTGCACCGCAGTTTTCCGTGGCGGACAAGCTTTTCTACATGGTCGTGAACCCTTTCCGGCCCCGCTCGGAGAGCGTGGAGCAGATCGTGCAAATGTATCATGCGATCGCGCGCCGGGCGCGCATGACGCCGGACGCGTTGATCTGCAACGCGAATCTGGGCGACACGACGCGCCCGGCTGACATATTAGAAGGCTATGCAGTCGTGCGCGAAGCGGCCGCGCAGCTCGGCCTGCCCGTCGCGTGCGTGTGTGTCGGCGAAGGGGTGGACCCTGCCGCTCTTGTCGATATGCCTCCCCTGTTCCCCATCAGGAGATATCTTAAACCGGAATGGATGGAAATGTAGATGATCGGACAAGTCGAAAATATGCTCCCTTACATCAGCGCGGTGTTCGGCTCCGCGCTGATGCTCGTGCTTTTGGTCATTTTGCTCCTGCGGTACTTCGGCACGATCTTTGCGCCGTCCTCGACTCTCGGGCAGAAGCTGGCCGGAGGCCCCGCGGGGAAAAAGGCGGCAGGCAGCTGGCGCGATGCGCTGCTCTGTTCTGTGCTCTGGTTTGCAGTCAGCAGGGCGTTTGTTTTTGTTGTCGCGCTCCTCTACGCGCGCCTTGCGGGGTACGACTGGTATCTGACGAATATGCCGAGCCATTGGATCAAATGGGATGCGCCGCATTATATCGGGCTGATCGAGAATTGGTATGTGAATGAGGGCGACCCGCGCTTTCACATCGTGTTTTTCCCGATGTATCCGCTCGTCTGCCGAATGCTGCTGCCGCTGTTTCAGGGAAACGCGGAGCTGAGTGCGTTCGTGGTCTCGAATCTTTGCGGGATAGCCGCAGGCGCGTTTCTGTATCGGCTCGCGGTGTTGGATTTCGGCCGCGCTGCAGCGGGCCGCGCGACGAAATTCCTGTTTCTGAACCCGCTCTCCTTCTTCCTTTCCCTCCCCTACACGGAATCGATGTTCCTGCTGCTGACGGTGGCGGCGGTGTATCTGGCGCGAAGGAGAAAGTATGCGCTTGCGCTGCTGTGCGGCGCGATGTGCGCGGCGTGCAGGCTGATGGGCATCGTCGTGGCGATCCCCATCTTCTACAGCATGCTCTCTCAGGACAAAGAAGAAGGCCGACTCGGCGCGCGCCGCGTGCTGCTGCGCGTTCTCGCCTGCTGCGCAGTGCTCGTGGGCGTTGCGGCGTATCTGCTTCTGAACTGGCGCGTCACGGGCAATCCCTTCCAGTTCTGGATCTATCAGGAGGAACACTGGCACAATACGACGGGCACGCTCTGGAACACCTTCGATTATATCGTGCGCTATGCGCTCATGCATGACCCGAACATGCAGTGGGGCACGTGGATCCCCACGATCGCAGCGCTTTACGGCGCGATCGTGCTGCTCTGCGTGCGTTGGCGCAGAATGAACCCGGGCGACGCGGCATACGGCTGGGCATATATGTATATGAGCATCGTGCCGACTTGGCTCATCAGCGGCCCGAGATATGTCTCCGGGATGTACTGCCTCTATCCCGCGCTGGGCAGCTGGGCAAAGAGACGTTCGCTCGACGTCGCGCTGAGCGTTCTTTCTGCCTTGGCGCTTGGCTTCATGGCCTGCATGTTCGTTTTCCGGCATGGAGTGTATTGACCTTTCTCTGGGCATACTGCCCGGGAAAGGAGGCGAAGCGATGCAGAGCTTGCTGATCAAGGACACGACGAGAGAAGAGCGCGAGAGGATCGTGCTCGAGGCGATGAACTGCGGCGGAGGCGGCTGCGAAAACTGCAGCGGCTGCGGTGTGTTCGGCGCGGGAGACCCGCTGGAGCTCTACCGTCCGTACATCGAAGGGCGCGTTGAACTGCGCGAGCTTACAAAAGAACTGAACCTGCGGTATATACGAGGATAAACGAAAACCGGCTTCCCTTTTGCGGGAGGCCGGTTGTTTGTTTTTGTGCGATTTATTTGTGATAGAGGTGCTGGCGCTCGTATCTGGGCTGGCAGCTCACGTTCACGCCGAGTTTTTTGAACGTCTGCTCGTCGACGCTGGAGAGGATGACCGTGAAATGCGCGTCACACCCGTCCAGCTTTTCCAGCTGCTGCATGGCGATCTCCGCCACGGGGTTGGTCACCGCGCAGATGGACAGCGCGATGAGCACTTCGTCGGAATGCAGGCGCGGATTGGCGTTGCCCAGATGCTCCGTCTTGAGGTGGCAGATGGGCTCGAGGATCTGCGAGGAGATGATGTCGAGCTCTTTGTTGATGCCGCCGAGGTGCTTGAGCGCGTTGAGCAGCAGCGAAGACGCCGCGCCCAGCTGTGCGCTCGTCTTGCCGGTGACCATCGTGCCGTCGGGCAGCGTCATGGCCGCTGCGGGAGCGCCGGTGGTCTCGGCCTTGAGAAGGGCGGTGCTGATCTCCGGGAGGACGTCCGGAGTGATGCCGGCCTGATTCATCAGCAGTTCGAGCTTCTGCACCTGCTCGTTGTCGCCGTTGCCCTTGCGCTGCTCCACCTGTGCGGAATAGTAGCGACGGACGATCTCTTTTTTCGCCGCTTCGATGACAACATCTTCGTTGGCGATGCAATGCCCGAGCATGTTCACTCCCATATCGGTGGGCGAAGAATACGGGCAGGTGCCCTGAATGCGCTCGAAGATCGCGCGCAGCACGGGGAAGATCTCCACGTCGCGGTTATAATTGACGGCAGTCTGGCCATAGGCCTCCAGATGATACGGGTCGATCATATTGACGTCATTGAGGTCGACCGTGGCGGCCTCGTAGGCCAGGTTTACCATGTGCCGCAGGGGCAGATTCCAGACCGGGAAGGTCTCGAACTTGGCGTAGCCCGCCTGCACTCCCCTCTTGTGCTCGTGATAAAGCTGCGAGAGACAGGTGGCCATCTTGCCGCTGCCCGGGCCGGGCGCAGTCACGACCACCAGAGAATGAGTGGTTTCGATGAAATCGTTGCGGCCGTAGCCCTCGTCGCTGACGATGCGCTTGACGTCGGAGGGATAGCCGGGGATGGGATAATGCTTATAGGCGCGGATGCCAAGCATGCCGAGCTTGCGGATGAACGCGTCCGCGCTGCTCTGCCCCGCATACTGCGCGACCACGACGCCGCCGACATAAATGCCAAGGCTGCGGAAATTATCCATCAGGCGCAGGGTATCTTCGTCATAGGCGATGCCCAGATCCCCGCGCACCTTGTTTTTCTCGATATCGTTTGCGTTGATGGTGATGACGACCTCCACGTCGTCCTTGAGCTGCGCCAGCATGCGGATCTTGCTGTCCGGCTCAAACCCGGGCAGGACGCGCGACGCATGATAATCATCGAAGAGCTTGCCGCCGAATTCCATGTAGAGCTTACCGCCGAATTCTTCGATACGCTTGCGGATATGCTCCGATTGGAGGCGCAGATATTCCTCGTTGTCAAAACCGATACGCATGGCAAACCGTCTCTCCTTTGTGAAAGAATCTCAACGGGATTATAGTATACCATGTTCACCGGTTCTCTACCAACCTTTCTGCTGTTACTTTTGCGCAAACTCCCCCTCTCCCCGCGCGCACCGCCCGGGCGTGTGCTATAATGGACCATCGGTATATGCGCGTGCTGTGGCGCGCCGTCGCCGGATTATCTTTCCCGGAGGGGATTCGATTTGCAGCCCTTTACGATCCACGATCTTCTGACTTTCCGCAAATGCCCCCGGGCAGCGGCTCTGCGCCGCATGAGCGGCACGCAGACCGAGCCGGAGCGTAAGCCTCTTTCCATCGAGGCGGCGCGGTCGCTGCGTTCTCTCGATCAATTGGAAGCGGATGCGTTCCATGTCGGACTGACGATCCGCAAAAACCATGCGCAGGCCCGGGCGGATCTGCTCATACACCGCAGCGACGGCTGGGAGCTATTGCTGGACACAAACGCACAGCAGCTGCGCGAGGCTCATGTCTGGGAGGCGGCGTTCGTTTCGCATCTGTGCAACGCGGTCGGTCTGCCCGTGCGGCGCGTGACAGCGCTTCTGATCGACCCGAATTATGTGCGGACGGAGACGATCGATTATGGGGCGCTGTACATCGAACAGGAGATCACCGAGCGCGCGAAGGCGCATATCGGCGCGATCAGGACGACGCTGCAGCAGATGAACGAGCAGCTGAACGCCCCCGACGCGCCGGAGCACGAGCTGTTTGAAGGCTGCCTGAAGCCCCGGGAATGCCCCTTCTGGGAGGAGTGCAGCGCGCACGTGCCCAAGCTGAATGTTTTTTCGATCGCGGGCATGTCCAACCGGCGCAAGTTTCAACTCTACCGCAGCGGGGTATCTTCCTTTACAGAGTGCCTTGCGCAGGCAAAGCTGCCCAAGCCGCAGAAAATGCAGGTGATGCATGAGCTGGAACAGAGGCCCCCTCTGATCAATCGGCCCTCGATCGCAAAATTTCTGCGCACGCTCTGGTATCCCGTGCGTTTTCTGGATTTTGAATCGTATCAGCCTGCCGTGCCGCCCTACAGCGGCATGAAGCCCTTCACGCAATGCGCGTTTCTCTATTCCGTGCACGGGCTCGACAGCCCCTCCTCTCCGCTGGAGCATGCGGGCGTTTTCGTTCCGTACGGCACGGATCCGCGCAGGCAGATCGCGCTGGGGCTTTGCAGAGATATCCCCCAGAACGCCTGCGTGGTCGTCTATTCGAGCGGCTTGGAGAAGGCCGTCGTGCGCGAGCTCGCCGGGCTTTATCCGGATCTGCGCGCGCACCTGATGCAGATCGCAGCCAATATGCGGGATCTGCTCGGTCCCTTCCGCGAGCGGGCGTATTACGACCGGCGCATGGAAGGCTCCTGCTCGCTCAAGCGCGTCCTCCCTGCGATGGATGCGCGCATCTCCTACGGCGAACTGACGGGCGTGCAGAACGGAGAGGACGCCGTGCGCACATACGAAGCCATGGCGGCGCTCCCGCCGGAAAAGCGCGAGGAGACGGCACGGCAGCTGCGGGAATACTGTGCGCTGGACACGCTTGCGATGGCGCTCATCCTCAAAAAGCTCGAGGATACGCAGAAGCAAGAACGCGGAACCGAGCGCTGACAAACGGCATACGGTATTTTTGCAAGAGCTTGAACGATTCGGTATACTTTAAGAAAGGCTGGTATGCATCATGCTTCCTGTTGTTTTAACGGCCATCGGCATCGGCGGCTCCACGCTCGTCGGCGCGCTTTTGGGCTTTGTATTTCGAAAGATCCCCCACAAATGGAACGACGCGATCAGCGGGTTTGCTGCGGGCGTAATGATGGCCGCAGCCGTTCTGGGGCTCATCCTGCCTGCGGTGGAAATGGGCGGCACGGGCGGCATCTGGATGGTATGCGCGGGCATCCTCGTGGGCGCGCTTTTCCTAAACCTGATGGATAAGCTCACTCCGCATCTGCACAGGATCGGCGGAGTCGACATCGAAGAACACCGGAGCAACGGCAAGATCGGCAAGGTCATGCTCTTTGTGATGGCCATCGCCATGCACAATTTTCCGGAAGGCCTCGCGGCGGGCGTGAGCTTTGGCACGGGCGATCTCGAAAACGCGCTGACGGTGACGCTGGGCATCGCGCTGCAGAACGTGCCGGAAGGCCTGGTCATCATCGCTCCGCTGCTGCTGGCCGGAGTCAGCCCCAAGCGCACGCTGCTGATCGCCTCCGCGACGGGCGTGGTCGAAGTCATCGGCACGTTTGTCGGCTATTTTGCCGCGTCGATCTCTGCGGCGATCCTGCCCTTTGCGCTGGCCTTTGCGGGCGGCACTATGCTCTATGTCGTCTCGGACGAGATGATCCCCGAGACGCACGGCCACGGCCACGAGCGACTGGCGACCTATTCCTTGCTGGTCGGTTTTATCGTGATGCTGCTGCTCGATACGCTGATCTGACGAACGGAAGGGTCGAAGGCGGATTTTGCCTTCGACCCTTCGTGAAGCAGAGGTAAATTTTCTGATTTTCGGAAAAGCATATTGACTTGGATGCCTCGCAGTGCTATACTATACACCGTTGCGAGGCAACAACGACTGGGTGTAGCGCAGCTTGGTAGCGTGCTTGAATGGGGTTCAAGAGGCCGAGAGTTCAAATCTCTCCACCCAGACCACAAAGAACCGTTTCACAAAATGTGAAACGGTTCTTTTCTTTTCCTACATCGTGTCCAGATGTACCGATATGATCGGTCTCTTTTCCGTTCCTTGCTTTTAAGCAGCCGAAACACTATAATAAGTCATGTTTGGGATATCAGCCGGGTGTAAACACATCTCCCGGCCCGGAGGTATTGGTCATGAAAAAAGCATTTGCTCTCTTTCTTGCGTTTTCTCTGTATGCGGCGCTTGCCGTTGGCTCCGCCGCAGAAGACCCCATCGTTGTTCAGGTGGAGGATCAGGTCTACAGACTCTCGCAGGTGCAGGCGTATTGGGATCAGATCGCTCTGGAGACGGCGGAGGCCGGGTATGTCCTCACGTCGGACGAGATCGCCAATATGCGCCGGAGCGTGCTCGACAGCTTTGTTGGGATCGGCGTAATGGAGACCAAGTACAGGGAGTTTGGCCTGGACGAGCTCTCCGAGGAGCAGTTGCAAACCATTGAAGCAAACGCGCAGCGGCTCTATGGCGAGTATGTGCAGCTCTATGCGCAGAATATTGCAAGGCAGTATGGGCGGACGAGCGAGGAAGCGCTGGAATATGCCGAAACTTTCATGGAGCTCGACGGGATCACGCTCGATTATGCGCGCGCGCAGGCGCTGGCCGCCTTCCGGGACGGACAGATGCTCGAATATGTAGCGGGCGACCTTGCCGAGCTGAGCGATGAAGAAGTGCAGCTCTTTTATGAAGAGAACTTCGTGCAGCCCTCGAAAGAGCTGTACGCGCAGGACATCCCCTCCTTTGAGAGAGACGTCCTCTATTATGGCGGCTCGAGCTTCTTTCTCCCTGCGGGATACCGGTATATGAAGCAGATTGTGCTGCCGATGCCGGAGGCCGTGCAGACGGAAATTGCGCAGATCGAAGAGGAGCTGATCGAGGTCAATTCGCAGATCGAACAGCTCAGCAATCGCCTCTATTCCCTCTCGCTGCTCGAAAGCGATACGACGGAAACGCAGAATGCGCTGCAGAGCGCCCGCGCAAGGGCGGAAGAGCTGCAGGCGGAAGCAAACAAGGCGGCAGAGAGCCTGCTGAGCCTGTATGAGGAGGAGATCGCACAGATCCTCGAACAGCTTGCACAGGGCGAGGATTTTGATGCGATCGCCGACGAATACAGCGCGGATACCCATATGCCGGAGGAGGGCTATCTCGTATGCGCGGAATCTGTGCTGTATGAGGTCCGGCTGCGCGATGCCGTGATGGGTCTCGACCGGATCGGCGACACGACCGGCCCCGTGCTCGGCCGCAGCGGCGTGCATTTCCTGCAATATGCCGCCGACGCGCAGGAAGGCGCCGTGCCGCTGGAGGGCGAGCTCAAAGAGCAGATGGCGCTCACCGCGCGGGCAGAAAAACAATACGAGATCCTCGCGGCGTATATCGAGACGTGGAAGAGCGACTGCGCCGTATTTACCGACGGCTCCAAGCTGACCACTCCCTCTTGCCTGCTCGCAGAATAAACAGCGCGCCGGCGGCGTTGCGATTGTTTTTTTAACCATAACGGTGCTATCATAGACGGCAGACTGCACAAGGCGCAGCATTGTGCGGCCGGGAGGCTTTTACAGAAGCGGAGGAATATTTACGGGCATCATCGAAACACTGGTCGTAACGACATTTGTTGCGGGCGTTGTCGGCACGGGCCTTGGCGGCCTGATCGGCGCGCTGCTGCAGAAGGATTCCAATCGTACCGTCAGCCTGCTGCTGAGCTTTGCCGGCGGCGTCATGCTCAGCGTGGTCTGCTGTGATCTGATCCCGGAGGCGATCGAGACCAATGTGGGCGTGCCGATCGTGATCGCGGCCATCGCCATCGGCGTGACGGTCATCTTCCTGCTCAATCATCTGATCGACAGCAAGACCAACCCCGAAGTGCCGCATATCGACGAAAACCACCCCAAGACGGCGGACGACCTCGACGAGCTGATCCACAGCGACCATCTCGAGCAGCATTATGCGCGCAAGGACAATACGCTTGCCCTGTTCGTCGCTGGCATTGTCATGGCCAGCGCCATCGCGCTGCACAATATCCCGGAGGGCATGACCATCGGCGCTTCCTATGCAAGTCAGAGCGGCGTTATGGGCCGCGCTGCGCTCGTGCTGGCCGTGCTCATCGGTCTGCACAATATTCCCGAGGGCATGGCCGTGTCCGTTCCGCTGATCAGCGGCGGCATGGGCAAAGGCAAAGCCGTGCTCATCACCGCGCTTTCCGGCATCCCCACCATCATCGGCGCGCTGCTGGGCTATCTTTTGGGCGATATCGGCGCGATGGGCCTCGCGCTCAGCCTGGGCTTTGCCAGCGGCGCCATGCTCTACGTCGTCTTTGGCGAGATCCTGCCGCAGGCGATCCTCATGTATCACAGCAAGCTGCCCGCTTTTTCCGCCATCACCGGCATCCTCGTGGGCCTGCTGATCATTTTCAGCTGAATAAACTGCGTTTCAAAGGAGTTTTCCCTGTGGAAAGCTCCTTTGCTCTTTTTGAGGCGGCAAGGTGAATAACCGAGAATTTCGAATTCGTTCTCTTGACGCACACAACATGATATGCTATATTAGGTGCGAATGTGCATCGAAACTTTGCGCATCGACAGATTTGCAAACGACTGCTTCCGCAGGAATAATAGAATGGAGCTTAACGCATGAAAAAGAAACTCGTTGCCGATTCTTCCGCAAACCTCATTTCGCTGGAAGGGATCGAGATCTCCTATGCCGCGATGAAAGTCTGCGCGGGACAGGAGGAATATACCGACACGCCCGAGCTTGACGTCCAGCAGATGATGCAAGGCTTGTCCTCTTATAAGGGAAAGAGCAGCTCCGCCTGCCCGAGCGTGGACGAATGGCTGGAGGCCTTCGGCGACGCGGACGAGGTCTATGCCGTGTCGATCACGAGCAACCTATCCGGCGCGTATAATTCCGCCTGCGTCGCGGCGGAGCAATACGAAGCCGCGCATCCCGGCAGGCGCGTGTTCGTGCTGGATTCGCTCTCCACCGGCCCGGAGATGGAGCTGATCCTCGAAAAGTATCACGAGCTGATCGCTAACGGTCTGGACTTTGCGCAGATCAAGCAGCGGATTCAGGAGTACATCAAGCGGACGCACCTCTGGTTCTCGCTGGAATCCCTCGCAACACTGGCGAAAAACGGGCGAGTCAGCCCTGCCGTCGCCAAGATCGCCGGCCTGCTGGGCATCCGCATCGTCGGTCGTGCCAGCGCCGAGGGCACGCTCGAGCCGCTGCACAAGGCCCGCGGCGAACAGAAGGCTCTCAAGCAGCTGTTCGAGAGCATGAAGGAGATGGGGTATCGGGGCGGCAAGGTGCGCCTTTCGCATACCTTCAACGAAGCCGGCGCGGCCAAGCTCAAAGAGATGATCGAATCCCTCTTCCCCGCGGCCGACATTAAGATCCGCGTCAACGGCGGACTTTGCAGCTATTATTCCGAAATGGGCGGCATCCTGGTCGGCTTTGAAAGCTGAGAGCATATAAAAAAAGACTTATCCTATCAACGACAGCAGAATGTATAAAAAGCAAGGCGCGGAAAAAGAGCTTCCGCGCCTGTTTTTTATCTTCCGAGTAGAAATATCGGTTGACAGAGCCGCTTGACGGGGCGGATAATAGCATTACTGCGCTGCATCCGCGGCGCGATCACAGAAAAACGGAGGGCTGAGGCCGATATGGATATACTTTGGGGAGGACTGACGCTGCGCGTGCTGGAAGACGGGCGCGTGGCGCTGATCAAGTGCTTTGA
>JAUMYC010000048.1:13119-13592 GCA_030528845.1 Eubacteriales bacterium | reverse complement strand
GGGCAAGACCGCTGCCGCCACCACCCTGTACACCCAGTGGCCGGGCATCAAGAAAGTCGCTTCCTGGGACGGCTATCTGGCCGTTGATCCCAACGCCAAGTGGGAGATCGCTACTCCTCTGACCGGCCCCGACGGCGTGACCAACTACGTCGGCAACCATAACGACGCCGGCTTCACCTCTCTGACCTCCATCGACATCGAGCTCGTCGATGACCAGCCCGTTCTCGAAGGCGCGCTGAAGGTCCTCAACTTCTTTGGCACCGAAGAAGGCCTGAGCCTGACCACCCACGGCCTCGAAGGCATCCATTGGGATTACAACGAGGAAGGCGCTCCTGTCGTCTACGAAGACAAGTATAACGACATCGTCTTCTCCTGGATCTATCAGATGTGCGGCCGCGAGGAAATGTCCTACTGCCGCGTCAAGTTCGGCGAGAATGCTTGGAAGTACACCGTGCAGTCCGACGAGCAGCCCC
>JAUMYC010000048.1:0-13109 GCA_030528845.1 Eubacteriales bacterium | reverse complement strand
AACAACGTTACCGGTCTGGCTGACGATCCGGAATGGTACAACGGCACCGACGCCGAGACCTACATTTCCGAAGAATGCGCCAAGTTCCTCACCGGTGAGCGCGACCTCAACGAAGCCGAGTGGCAGGCCTTCCTCGATACTCTGGAGTCCACCTATCAGTACTCCAAGTACATCGAAGAATACGACGCTGCCTGGCAGGCCATGGTCGGCTGATCCAACGCATAAAAAGCTCCCCCTTTTCCGTTTGGAAAAGGGGGAGCTTTTTTCTGTCCGTCACAGCAGCTCGATATATTCGCCCTCCGCCTCTCTTTGCGTCCGAAATGCGCGTGTGGCGAGCGGCTCGCAGGGCAGCGCCTTCTCCTTTCGTTCGCAGCGCGGCACGAAACCGCTCAGCCGCGCGAATCTCTGCTGCGAATCCATCGGCACGGAGAACACGCCTTCCTCCGTCTGCACGTAGATCCGTCCGCAAAACACGGACAGCGCCTGCGCATGCTCGCCCGCGCAGAGCATGCCGGTCAGCTCCTGCAGCTCCTCGTCATATTCCCAGAGCCTGCCCGCCTGCGTGGCGATATAGCTCCGCCGCAGTGCGGGAGCATCCCAAGCGCACAGCGCCTTGTCCTCGCCGATGAGCACGCTCCGCTGCTCCTGCGCAGTATCGCCTGCTCTTATGCGCGCGTCGCGCGTGATTTTTCCTCCCGCAAGGTGATCCATCGTATACAGCGCAACTGCCCCGTCCTCTTCGATCTCCATCAGCCGCGTCTGCCGCGTGCCGTCCCGCGCGCAGGAACACATCACCCCGCAGGAAAAATGTGTCGTCCCATCGCGGACAGTGATCGCGCGCGCATAGCCGTGCCCCATGTGAAAATGCGCGCTCCCCCACAGGAAGATCTGCGGATTCTCTTTGAGCAGCCTGCGCCACGCGTGCGGGTCAAAATTTTGTCCCATATAAGCGTCCGTCGCCGCATGATGCACCGGAGGGCAGCAGCGCAGCCCGCTGCCCGCGCAGGGCGCATGGCTGAGCACGATCGTCGGCCGGTCCCTGTGCGCGCGCAGCTGCCGCCCGGCCCAGTCCATCTGCTCCGGCGAGGCATACAGCGCGTGCTGGCTCAGCAGCAGCTCCTGCGGCTGGCGCTGTGCGCTCATGCAGAGCAGAAACGCGCCTGCGCATTCCCACGCGGCGTAGGGCTTCTCCGCGCCGAACACCTCCGTATACCATTCCTCCTGCCTGCGCAGCCGCGTGTCGTCGTCCGGACGATACTCCACGTCGTGATTGCCCAGCAGCACGATCGTCTCGCAGGGCAGCCTGTCCAAAAACGCGCGGCACTGCAGCATGGCTTCCTTTGTCCCGGCCTCCCGGCCCGAGCCCATGTCCCCCATGGACACCGCCAGCTCCGGCTTCCATGCCGCGATCTGCTCCATATACTTCTCTACGGCCGCTTCCTCGCCCTTCCTGTATTGCAGGTCCCCGATCAGCGCGATCCTCACCTTAACAAAACCGCCCTTTCGTTTCAGTATTCATCCTGCCCGCGCTCCGCCGCGGGCAGGTGCGTCCGCAGGCTTGCCGGAGGACAAAAAGGCCGGGCCGCAGGCCCGGCTACCGCTTCTCCGAGGCCGCCGGCTTGGCCCGGCGGCCTCTTCCCATAAAAGCAGGGCCGGCAAGGCCCTGCATCCGCGTCCTAAAGAGCAGCCTCTCGCTCGCCTCAGCGCCTGCATTCCCCGCCGGCCAGCTGCATCGTGCAGCAGTGGTCCGCCGCGAACATCGCCTGCACCACAGGCAGCAGCCCCTCAAAATCCTTGCGGAACACCGCCGAAAGTCTGCGGATCTCCTCCCAGCCGCCGCGCGCGCACCAGTCCTCCACGGCAAACACGCGCATCCCGGCGGTATGCGCGCTCTGCACGGCGTAGAGCGCGTCCTCAAACACGGCGCAATCGTCCCTGTCGACGCCCAGCATCTGTGCGACCTTTGGGAAGTACGTGGGATTTGCCTTGCTCATGCCCATCTCCGGGCTGGAGATGACAAACTCCATGTATTTCATCAGCCCGTGCGCCTCCAGCGCCTGCTTTGCGACGTTGCTTCCCGTCGCCGTCGCCACGCACATCTTCACGCCGCGCGCCCTGAGCATCTCCAGAAACGGAACGAGCCCCTTCTTTTTCGCGATCTCATTGCAATAGATCGGCAGCAGCGCCCGTTCGTATTCGCGCTCGATCTCATCTGCGTTCATCCCCAGCTCCGGATACTTTTCCGCATAGATCCTGCACGCCTTGTGCGAAGACATCTCCATTTCCTTCCCGCGAAATTCCTCCGGGATCTCTATATTATGGCGCTGCGCAAATGCGATGTTCTGCTTTCTCCATTCCAGCATGCTCTCCAGCAGCGTGCCGTCCATATCGAAGATCGCGCCCCGAAACCCTGCCATATCCCTCTCTCCTTTGTCTATGTCATTCCGTCAGCCTGTCCGCGGCGAACGCGAGCGCGGCAGCGGCATCCTGCGCCGAGCCCTGCGCGAAATCGAGCCTTCCTCCGCCCTTGCCGCCGCAGGCCTTCGCCGTTTCCGAAAGCAGCTTGCCCATCGCCGCCGTGCAGCCGGGCCCGCGCACGAAGCTGAGCACCGCGCCGTCCTCGCCCTGCGAGGCACACAGCACATAGCAGTCGTATTTTTCTGCGGTCACGCCGGCCGCCTCGCGCATGGCCGCCATGTCCATGTTTTCAAAGCGCGCGCTCACGATCTTCTTTCCGTCCGGCGTGACGCGCGCGCAGTCCAGCTCCCTCTGCATCTGCAAAAGCGCCGTGTCGCGCTGCAGATAGCGCATCTGCGCATTCAGCTCCGCGTTTTTATCGATCAGCCGCTTCACCGCGTCGGCCAGCCCCGTCCACTGCGCGGAGAGCAGCTCCGCCGCCGCAAGGCACTGATCCGTCTTTTTCCGGTTGTCGCGCACGGCGCGCATGCCGCACACAAACGACAGGCGCAGCTTGCCCCGGCTGGGCCTCGCGTCCAGGATCCTCCCGCAGCCGATCTCGCCCGTGGAGCGCGGGTGCGTGCCGCCGCAGGCGACGTACTCGTCCGGCGCGATATGCACGACGCGGATGTGCTCCTTCACGGTGCTCTCCTTGCGCATGGGCAGCGCCGCGAGCTCCTCCTCGCTCGGGAACCAGCAGCGCACCGGCCTGTCGCTCTGGATCCACTCGTTCCATTCCTCCTCCAGCGCGATCAGCTGCTCGTCGGAAAGGTGCGTCTCCCCGCCGGGCATGGTCACGTCGATGGAGGAGAATTCCTCGCCGATATGCAGCCCGTGCGTGAAGCCGCCGAAGTTTTTCCAGACCAGATAGGCCAGCATGTGCTCGCCGCAGTGCTGCTGCATGTGATCTGTGCGGCGCTGCGCGTCTATGCTGCAGCGCACCTGCTCGCCCTCGCGCAGCTCGCTCTCCACCAGATGCACCACATCGCCCTCGCGGGCCTCCACGTCCACCACTCTTGCACTGCCGATCCAGCCGAGATCGCAGCCCTGGCCGCCGCTGGTGGGATAAAAGGCGCTCCTGTCCAGCCTGACCTCCCAGCCCCGCTCCGTCCTCTGCACGCCTGTCACGCGGGCTTCGAATTCTAAAAGGTACGGGTCTGCATAATACAATCGTTCCGTCATAATCGTCCGCCTCTCCAAACGGGTTTTTCGTTCCTTTCCATCATACCCGCACGGCGGCTTTTTTGCAAGCCCGGCCCCCGCGCAGGAAGGGATTGATTTACGCGCCGAGTACAGGTATAATAAAGTTAAGGTTTTGTTCCGAAGTATAAAATGCATTTGCCAAGGAGGGCGAAAAACAATGAAAGCTGCGGATATCGCACAGCTTTTGGAAGCAGAGGTCTATACGGGCAAGGATCAGCTCGACATGGACATCCTCACCGCATTTTCCGGCGATATGATGAGCGACGTGCTGGCATTCCCCAAGGACAACATGGTGCTGCTCACGGGCCTGCTCAACACGCAGGTGATGCGCACCTGCGAGATGCTCGACGTGCGCTGCGTCGTCTTCGTGCGCGGCAAGAAGCCCTCGGACGACATCATCGAAATGGCCGAAGAGAACGAGATCACCGTCATGTCCACGTCCTGCGGCATGTACGTTTCCAGCGGCATCCTGTATTCCCACGGGCTGAACGCGATCAAGCGAGGTATTTGACACATGGCAGAATTGAGAGAAGTATTCCCCGTCGCCGCGGGAGATTTTGTCACTGCGGGCGAAGCCTCCGGAAAGATCAAGCGCATATTGAAAAAGCTGGGCGTGTCCTCCTCCGTGATCCGGCACGTCTCCATCGCCTCCTATGAGGCCGAGATCAACCTCGTCATCCATTCCGACGGCGGCCAGATGGAGCTGGTCGTGGACGAAGGCGCCATCACGCTGCTGGTCACGGACATCGGCCCGGGCATCCCGGATATCGAGCGGGCCATGCAGGAGGGCTATTCCACGGCGAGCGATTCCGCGCGCATGATGGGCTTTGGCGCCGGCATGGGCCTGAGCAACATGGCGCGCAACGCCGACCGCTTCGACATCGAATCCAAGGTAGGCGCGGGCACGAAGATCGAAATGGTCTTCAATCTGGCGTAAAGCCCGCCCAATCAAACAAATATTTTCTTTTTTATATCCCGCTTCGAAGGAGGTGCGGCATTGGAATTGTATCATCACTCCGTAAGGCTGGAGAAGGGCAAGTGCGTGGGCTGCACAAACTGCCTCAAGCGCTGCCCCACCGAGGCGATCCGCATCCGCGGAGGCCGGGCCACCATTGTGGATGATCTGTGCGTGGATTGCGGCGAGTGCATCCGCGTGTGCCAGCATCACGCAAAGGTCGCGGTGACGGACCCGCTCTCCACGATCAACCGGTTCCGCTATAAGATCGCCCTGCCCGCGCCGACGCTCTACGGGCAGTTCAAAAACCTCAAGAGCGCCTCGAGCGTGCCCGGCGGTCTGCGCAGGATGGGCTTTGACGCCGTGTTCGACGTCTCCCGCGGCGCAGAGGTCGTGGCGAGGGTCGTGCAGGAGCGCCTGAACGAGCCCGACTGCCCGCGCCCGCTGATCTCCTCGGCCTGCCCGGCGGTGACAAGGCTCATCCAGATCCGCTTCCCGGACCTGATCGACCATGTGGTCGATGTAAAGAGCCCGATGGAAGCCGCGGCCATCATGGCCAAGGACGAATTCTGCAAGGAAAAGGGCTGCGAC
Organism: Eubacteriales bacterium; assembly: GCA_030528845.1. The sequence goes on along the minus strand of JAUMYC010000048.1, from coordinate 7,903 downwards.
CGCAGCGACGTGGGCTGCTTCTTCATCACGCCCTGCCCGGCCAAGGTCACGGCCATCCGCAACCCCATCGGCCATGCGACCTCCGAGGTGGACGGCGCCATCTCCATGCTGGAGATCTACGGCCTGCTCAGCCACCAGCTGCGCCGCGACAGCCTGACCACCGCCGATACGGACAGCCACCACACGGCGCTGGGCATCGGCTGGGCGCGCTCCGGCGGCGAATGCGCCATGCTGGGCGTGGAAGAAGCGCTGGCCGTGGACGGCATCGACAATGTCAACCGCGTGCTGGAGGCCATCGAAAACGACCAGCTGCCGGATCTTCTCTTCTTCGAAGGCCTGGCCTGCGACGGCGGCTGCGTCGGCGGCCCGCTCGCCTTTGAAAACCTCTACATCGCGCGCAACCGCATCCGCGCGCTGGTGAGCAAGCTGCCCAAGGATACCCCGGCGCAGACCGTGCCGGAGGAGCTGCTGGCCAGCATGCGCGAGCCGCTCACCTTCGAATATCCCATCAAATCCCTCGAGGCGATGAAGCTGGACACCGACTTCAAGGCCGCGCTGGAGAAGATGGACCGCATCGAATCCATCTGCAAAAAGCTGCCCGGGCTGGACTGCGGCAGCTGCGGCTCGCCCACCTGCCGCGCCCTGGCCGAGGATATCGCCGGCGGCCTGGCCCGCGAGATGGACTGCCTGTTCCTGCTCAAGGAGCAGGTGCGCGAGATGGCGGCGCGGATGATGGACATCTCCGAGCAGGTGCGCGACAAATGACGCCGCCCTCCCTCCGGAGCATCGGGCTTGTGCTGCTGCTCGCTCTTGCGGCGGCGCTTGCGGGCTGCGGCGGTCCGGCCGCCGTGCTGCGCGAGGGAACGCCCTATACGCCCGAGCAGTATGCCTCGGCGATCGAGCCGGGCGAAAGCGAGGTCTTTTCCGCCGGCTTCCGCCTGTGCGCGGCCCCGGAAGGGCAAGACAGCGCGCCGGATTCACAGCCGGTGCATTACGACCTGCTCCTCACCAACCGGACCGGGCAGACGCTGCGCGGCGTGCGCATCACGGCGGGGCTGAGCCAGAAACTGTGCGATGCGCTCGTCGGCCCGATATGGTATAATGAACCGAACGACATCGCCGCAGGAGGCACGGCCCATTACGTCTGGGAGCCGCAGCTCCTGCTCTCCCGCGCCTCCGGGCCCATGACGGAAGAGCTGCGCACGATGCTCATTGAGATCACATGGGGCGGCGGCAGCGAGCTGCTGCGCCTGCACGCAGGAGAAGGCTCCATGCCGGAGGAATACGAGCATCTGCTGGAGGAGCTTCCTCCTCTGCACGATACGAGCCCCGTTTTCCCAACGGAACGATATGCGACCGACCAATAAAGGAAAGGATGAAGACCGATGAACATAAAAGAACTGATGGAACTGACCGGCGCGGAGCTGCTGACCAAAAATGTGGACCTGACCGCCGAAGTGGAGAGCGGCTACAGCTGCGATCTGCTCAGCTGGGTCATGGCGCATGGCAAGCCCGGCATGGCGTGGATCACCGTGCAGACGCACATGAACGTGGTCGCCGTGGCGACGCTGCATGACATGGCCTGCGTGATCGTGCCGGAGGGCGCGAACGTGCCGGACGAAGTGTATACCAAGGCCGAAGAAGAGGGCATCGCCATGTTCTCTTCCCCCAAGAGCGCCTTTGAACTGAGCGGCCTGCTCTACGGCGCGGGCCTGGCGGGCAAGTAACGATGCGCTGCGCGGTGGATCTGCATATCCACTCCTGCCTTTCCCCCTGCGGAGACGAGCTGATGACGCCCAACAACATCGTGGGCATGTCCAAGCTCAAAGAGTTGGATATGATCGCCGTAACCGACCACAACACGGCCATGCATCTGCCGGCCGTGAAGGCCGTCGCAGACGTGATGGGGCTGGCGATCCTGCCCGGGCTGGAGCTGACCACGCGCGAGGAGGCGCATCTGCTGGCCTATTTTCAGACGGTGGAAGAGGCAGTTGCTTTTTCGCAGGAGATCTATCCCTTCCTGCCGGCCATCCCCAACAAGCCGGAGCTCTTCGGGCCGCAGACGGAGCTGAACGAGGACGACGAGCCCGTGCGCGAGGAGCCCAAGCTGCTCATCTCGGCGCTGGAAAAGGGCGTGGACGAGCTGGCCGTGATGATCACCGAGCGCGGAGGGCTGGCCGTGCCGGCCCATATCAACCGCAGCGCAAACGGCATCCTCAACGCGCTGGGCTTCCTGCCGCCGGGGCTTCCCTTTGCCGCGCTGGAGGTCGCAAGAGACTTCCCCCTGCCGCAAAAGGGCCTGCCCGACCTTCCCCACCTGCACTCCTCCGACGCGCACTATCTGGAAAACATCCTCGAAAGAGAGGTATTTCTGGAGCTGGAGGAGGCCTCGCCCGCGGCGTTCTTTGAATCGATACGTAAATATCGATAAAATTTTCCCGGTTAGCGTTCCCTAACAGAAAACTTTTTGTAAAATATTCTCCATATTGCATTGTTTTCATGCATGCATATGATAGAATAGACAGTGGCAAAGTGTCAGTATTTTTGCGATATATACTGATATCTATCGAATCACCAAGCATCCATGAAGGAGGGTAATTACCAATGTCGGGATTTACTCAGGAAATGTATGCAGAACTTGACAAGGTCATCGTGTCTCTGAAGGGACAGGAAGGCGCCGTCATGCGTTCTCTGCAGGGCGCGCAGGATATCTTCGGCTGCGTCACCAAGGACATCCAGGTCCGCATCGCCGAGGGTCTGAACGTACCGCTGTCCGAAGTGTACGGCGTGGCCACGTTCTATGCGCAGTTCTCTCTCGAACCCCGCGGCCAGTACATCATCGGCGTGTGCATGGGCACCGCCTGCTACGTCAAGGGCTCCAAGGACGTTCTGGAAAAGGTCTCCGAGACTCTGGCGACCCCCGTTGGCAAGACCACTTCCGACGGCCTGTTCACCATCCGTGACACCCGCTGCCTGGGCGCCTGCGGCCTTGCTCCCGTTATGATGATCAACGACGACGTATACGGCCGTCTGACTCCGGACAAGGTTCCGGCCATCCTCGCCTCGTATAAGAAGGAAGCCTAAATGAACGAGCTCGCGCTGTATATTTTGGATCTGACGCAGAATTCCGTCACAGCCGGCGCCTCTCTGGTAGAGATCCTCGTGACCCTCTCCCACGAGCAGGACACGCTGCTGATCGAGATCAAGGACGACGGCTGTGGCATGAGCAGGGAATTTGTCGAGCAGGTGACAAGCCCCTTCACCACCACGCGCAAGACGCGCAAGGTGGGCCTGGGCATTCCCATGATCAAGCAGCTTTGCGAAATGTGCGAGGGCGAATTTCAGATCGAGAGCGAGCCCGGCAAGGGCACCTCGCTCCGTCTGCGCTTTCAGCTCTCCCATGTCGATCTCCCGCCGATGGGAGATCTGGCCGAGACCATGACAGCGCTCGTGATCGGCTCTCCAGACAGGCCGGATTTCCGCCTTGTCTACACGGAGGGCGCAGAGCCCTACACGTTCGATACCGCTGCGATCCGGCAGGTGCTGGGGGAAGACGTCCCGCTGAATATGCCGGAGGTCGTGATGTGGATGCAGGACGACCTGCGCGAAGGGCTCGCAGAGGCTGCCAAGCCTCTTGCCTAAGAAAATTTGGAGGTGCAAACCAATATGAAATCCGTAGCTGAACTCGAAGCCATCCGCCAGAGGACGCTCAACAAGGTCAATCTCCGCCGCGAAAGCGAAGGCATCCGCGTCGCCGTCGGCATGGCCACCTGCGGCATCGCCGCCGGCGCCCGCCCGGTGCTGACCGGCTTTATGGAAGAAGTCGGCAAGCGCAACCTCAAGGACGTCGTCGTCGCGCAGACCGGCTGCATCGGCATGTGCCGCTACGAGCCGATCGTGGAAGTCACCTGCCCCGGCCAGGAAAAGGTCACCTATGTGCACGTCAAGCCGGAAATGGTCGCCAGGATCGTGGCCGATCATATCGTCAACGGCCAGCCCGTGATGGAATACACCATCGGCGCCGCCGAGAAGTAAGCTTGCGCAAGAAAACAGCAATGGCGCGCCCTCTTGCATGAAGGGGAGCAGCGCCAAGGCATACTATTAGGAGGTAGGCAAAATGGAGCTTTTCCGTTCCACCATTCTGATCTGCGGCGGCACCGGCTGTACTTCTTCCGGCTCGCCCAAGCTGCAGGAGCGCTTTGAAACCCTGCTCCAGGAAAAGGGTCTCGATAAGGAAGTCAAGATCGTCCGCACCGGCTGCTTCGGCCTGTGCGCGGCCGGCCCCGTCGTCATCGTCTATCCGGAAGGCGCGTTCTACAGCCATGTGCAGCTCGCCGACGTCGACGAGATCGTCGAAGAGCATCTGGTCAAGGGCCGCATCGTCGAGCGCCTGCTCTTCTCCGGCACCGAAGACGCTGCCGTGAAGGAAGTCCAGCCGCTGGACGAGATCCCGTTCTATCAGAAGCAGAAGCGCATCGTTCTGCGCAACTGCGGCGTTATCGATCCGGAGCAGATCGACGAGTACATCGCCTTTGACGGCTACAAGGCCCTCGCAAAGGCTCTGACCGAGATGACCCGTGAAGAAGTCGTCGACTGCATCGAAAAGTCCGGCCTGCGCGGCCGCGGCGGCGCCGGCTTCCCCACCGGCCGCAAGTGGCGCTTCGCCATGGGCTCCACCGGCAAAAAGTACGTTGCCTGCAACGCTGACGAAGGCGATCCGGGCGCGTTCATGGACCGCTCCGTTCTCGAGGGCGACCCGCACGCCATCATCGAGGCTATGGCCATCGCCGCCTATGCCATCGGCGCCGACGAAGGCTTCGTTTACGTCCGCGCGGAATATCCGATCGCCGTTAAGCGCCTGCAGATCGCTATCGATCAGGCCAAGGAATACGGCCTGCTGGGCAACGATATCTTCGGCACCGGCTTCAATTTCGACCTGCACATCCGCCTGGGCGCCGGCGCGTTCGTCTGCGGCGAAGAGACCGCTCTGATGAACTCCATCGAAGGCAAGCGCGGCGAGCCTCGCCCGCGTCCGCCGTTCCCGGCCGTGAAGGGCCTCTTCGGCAAGCCCACCGTGCTCAACAACGTGGAAACCTACGCCAACATCGCCCAGATCATCCTCAACGGCTGGGAGTGGTTCGCTTCCATGGGCACCGAGCGCTCCAAGGGCACCAAGGTCTTCGCTCTGGGCGGCAAGATCGTCAACGCCGGCCTGGTGGAGATCCCGATGGGCACCACCCTGCGCGAGATCATCTACGACATCGGCGGCGGCTGCCCCGGCGGCAAGGCCTTCAAGGCCGTGCAGACCGGCGGCCCGTCCGGCGGCTGCCTCCCGGCCAGCGCTCTGGACACCCCGATCGACTTTGACAACCTGGTCGCAGCCGGCTCCATGATGGGCTCCGGCGGCATGATCATCATGGACGAAGACAACTGCATGGTTGACATCGCCCGTTTCTTCCTGGACTTCACCGTGGACGAGAGCTGCGGCAAGTGCACCCCCTGCCGCATCGGCACCCGCCGCATGCTGGAGATCCTGAACCGCATCTGCGACGGCAAGGGCGAAGACGGCGACATCGAGCGCCTCGAAAACCTGGCCGAGACCATTCGCACCGGTTCCCTGTGCGCTCTGGGTCAGACCGCTCCGAACCCGGTCCTGTCCACCCTGCGCCAGTTCCGCAACGAGTATGAAGCCCACATCTACGAGAAGCGCTGCCCGGCCGGCGTCTGCAAGAACCTGCTGCAGTATGTCATCGACGCCGACAAGTGCAAGGGCTGCACTCTCTGTGCCCGCAAGTGCCCGGTTGGCGCGATCAGCGGCGCTGTCAAGCAGCCCCATGTGATCGACCCGGCCAAGTGCATCAAGTGCGGCGTCTGCATGGAGAACTGCAAGTTCGGCGCCATCTCCAAGAAGTAATAAGGAGGAAAGCGGAAAATGAGCATGATCAATCTGACCATCGACGGAGTTCCGGTAAGCGTACCCGCCGGTACTTCCGTGCTTGAGGCCGCTAAGGCCGCCGGCGTCACCATCCCGACGCTGTGCTATATGAAAGATCTCAACGAGATCGGCGCGTGCCGTCTGTGCCTTGTCGAAGGCGGCGGCCGCGGCCTGCAGGCTGCGTGCGTTCTGCCCGCCGCCGAAGGCATGGACATCAAGACCAACACCCCCGCCATTCGCGCCGCCCGCAAGACCAACCTGCAGCTCCTTCTCTCCAACCACGAGAAGAAGTGCCTCTCCTGCGTGCGTTCCACCAACTGCGAATTCCAGAAGCTGTGCCAGGAATACGGCGTGGACGATGAGGACAAGTTCGAAGGCAGCACCACCGAAGGCTTCGTCGACCTCATCAACCCCTCCATCATCCGCAACAACAACAAGTGCGTGCTGTGCCGTCGCTGCGTCGCCGTCTGCGCCAAGGTGCAGAACGTGGGCGTCATCGGCCCGGTCAACCGCGGCTTCAAGACCCAGATCGCTCCGGCGTGGGGCCTGAACCTGGCTGACACTGCCTGCATCAACTGCGGCCAGTGCATCAACGTCTGCCCGACCGGCGCTCTGACCGAGAAGGACGACACCCAGGAAGTTTGGGACGCCATCGCCGACCCGAACAAGTACGTCGTGGTGCAGCCCGCTCCGGCTGTCCGCGCCGCTCTGGGCGAGGAATTCGGCATGCCCATCGGCACCGCCTGCACCGGCAAGATGGCCGCTGCTCTGCGCCGCCTGGGCTTCGATAAGGTGTTCGACACCGATTTCGCTGCCGACCTGACCATCATGGAAGAAGCCACCGAGCTGGTCACCCGCGTGAAGGAAGGCGGCGTCCTGCCGATGATCACTTCCTGCTCCCCGGGCTGGATCAAGTTCTGCGAATCCTACTATCCGGAATTCATCCCGAACCTCTCTTCCTGCAAGTCTCCCCACGAGATGGAAGGCGCGGTCATCAAGAGCTACTTCGCCGAGAAGAACGGCATCGACCCGAAGAACATCGTGGTCGTGTCCGTCATGCCCTGCACCGCCAAGAAGTTCGAAGCCAAGAGGCCTGAGCTGGGCCACGACGGCATGGCCGACGTCGACGTCGTCATCACCACCCGTGAGCTCGCCCGCATGATCCGCACTGCCGGCATCAACTTCACCAAGCTGCCCGACGAAGATTTCGACGAGATGCTCGGCGAATCCACCGGCGCTGCCGTCATCTTCGGCGTCACCGGCGGCGTTATGGAAGCTGCCCTGCGTACCGCATACGAAGTCATCACCGGCGAAAAGCTGCCCAAGCTCGACTTCGAAGACGTGCGCGGCTTTGACGGCGTGAAGGAAGCCTCCTACAACCTGGCCGGCCTGGAAGTCAAGGTCGCCATTGCCCATTCCACCGGCGCTGCTGCCAAGCTGCTCGACGCTGTGAAGGCCGGCGAAAAGTCCTACACCTTCATCGAAGTCATGGGCTGCCCGGGCGGCTGCATCAACGGCGGCGGCCAGCCGATCGTCTCCCCCACCGTGCGCGAAGACATCGACGTCAAGGCCCTGCGCGCCAAGGCGCTCTACGGCGAAGACGCCGGCAAGTCTGTGCGTAAGTCTCACGAGAGCCTGGCCATCCAGAAGCTCTACGACGAGTACTTCGGCAAGCCCAACAGCCACAAGGCTCACGAGCTGCTGCACACCCACTACACCAAGCGCGAAAAGTACTAATTTTCACGCAAAAGAGCCGAACCTTCGGGTTCGGCTCTTTTTTCTGCACAAAAAACACGCTCCGCCTTCGCAGGAAGGCAGGGCGTGTTCGCTTTACAGGTTCTTTTTTTGATATACCGCCAGCGAGAGCAGCACCGAGCAAGCGATCAGCAGCGCGCCGACCAGCAAAGCCTCGGCGGAAACGCTCCACTGCGAGGCATACGGCACGAACAGCCCGTTCACTGTGCCCGC
>JAUMYC010000248.1 GCA_030528845.1 Eubacteriales bacterium | reverse complement strand
GGTTTTCGCTCGCCTGAAGCAGATCCTCGCCGTTAAAGAGAATCTTGCCGCCGACATAGCGGCCGGCAGGCTTTTGCACCAGCTTCATGATCGCCAGTGCGGTGGTCGTCTTGCCTGCGCCGGTCTCGCCGACCAGGCCGATGGTCTCGCCCGGGTTGACGGTGAGCGATACGCCGTTGACCGCCTTGATCTCGCGGCCTTCGCTCATATAGTGGATATGCAGATCCTCGATCTGCAAGAGCTTCTTGTCTTCCATGTTGAACCTCCCCTGATTACTGCTTGAGCTTGGGGTCCAGCGCGTCGCGCAGGCCGTCGCCGAAGAGGTTCAGCGAGAGCACGACCAGCACGATCGATACGCCGGGGCAGATCGTCAGCCAGGGCGCGATGTAGATATAGGCGCGGCCTTCGCTGAGCATGGCGCCCCATTCCGGGCTCGGCGGCTGCAGGCCAAGGCCAAGGAAGCTCAGGCCCGCCGCAGAGAGGATCGCAGAGGCAACGCCCAGCGTCGCCTGCACGATGATGGGCGCGAGGCAGTTGGGGATGATGTTGTGCCAGATGATGGCGGGGGTGCTGTCGCCGATGGCGACGGCGGCCTCGATGAACTCGCTGTCGCGGATGGAGAGCACGGCGGCGCGCACGATGCGCGCAAAGGACGGCATGCTCGACAGGCCGACGGCGATCATGACGTTGATCAGGCTCGGGCCGAGAATATTGACGATGGCGATGGCCAGCAGGATGCTGGGGATGGCCAGCAGCACGTCCATGATGCGCATGAGCACGTTATCCAGCGTGCCGCGGAAATAGCCCGCACAGGCGCCGATGATGCCGCCGCCGATGGCGGAGAAGGCCACGGCGACAAAGCCGACCAGCAGCGAGATGCGGGAACCGTAGACGATGCGGGAGAAGACGCAGCGGCCATACATGTCCGTGCCCAGCAGGTAGTCACCGCCCGGCGCCTCCATGATGTGCATCCAGTCCTGCGCGTCGGCGGGATAGGGCGCGATAAAGTCGGCGAAGATCGCCACGAGGATGAAGAACAGCAGCACGATGCCGCCGACGACGGCCATCTTGTTTTTCAGCAGACCGTGCCACGCCTCGACGAACGGGTTTTTGGCCTTCGGGCGGGAGATGCCCGCATTCACGTTATTGCTCATGATCACGGTACCTCCTCAGGATTTGTACTGCGCCTTGACGCGCGGATCGACGTAGGCATAGAGGATATCGACCAGAAGGTTGATGAAGACGAAGATCGACGCGGTGAAGATGACGCCGCCCTGCACGACCGGGGTATCCTTGGCGCGGATGGAGTCGATCATCAGGCGGCCGACGCCCGGCCAGGAGAAGACGGTCTCCGTCAGGATCGCGCCGCCAAAGAGCAGGCCGATCTGAAGACCGACGACGGTGATCACCGGGATCAGCGCATTCTTGAGCGCATGCTTGAGGATGACGACGCGCTCGCCAAGGCCCTTGGCACGCGCGGTGCGGATGTAGTCCATATTGAGCACTTCCAGCATCGAGGAGCGCGTCATGCGGCAGAAGACCGCGGCGCTCTGCGCGCCCAGTGCGATGGAGGGCAGCACCAGATGAAGGATCGAGCCGGTGCCGGAGACGGGCAGCCACTGCAGATTGACCGAGAAGACCAGAATCAGCATGATGGACAGCCAGAAATTCGGCGTGGAGAAGCCGATGAGCGCCAATACGGTGGCGACGCGGTCGAAGATGGAGTACTGCTTGGTGGCGGAGATGATGCCCATCGGGATGCCGATGATCAGCGCGACGATGATCGCGGAGAACGTCAGCTGCGCCGTATAGGGCAGCGCCTCCAGCAGCTTGGTCAGCACCGGCATGCCGTCCTTATAGGAGGTGCCGAAGTCCAGGCGGAACATGCCCAGCAGGAAGCGGAAGAACTGCACGATGAGCGGGTCGTCAAGGCCCATTTCTGCGCGCAGGTTGGCGATATCCTCGGGCGCAGCCTGCGTGCCCAGGATGATCATGGCCGGATCGCCGGGGGAGAGCTGCATGAGCGTAAAGACGATGAGCGATACGCCGATGAGCACGGGGATCAGCATGAGCAGGCGCTTGCCGATAAATTTAAGCATGAGATCAAACCTTCCGTAATCAGCGATGTGTATATGCAATGGGAAAAAGGGAACATGAAAAGGAAATGAAAAAGAAAACAGAGCGGAAATCAGAAAAACACAAGAGAGGCGCAGACCCCGATGAAGCGAGGATCTGCGCCCGAAAAGTCTTATCAGCCTGATGCGCCGGCATGCGGCGCACAAGGGCGCGGGGATTTACTCGAAGTAAACCGTGGACAGATCAAAGAACGTGGTGCTGGAGGGAACGAAGCCCTGAACGTTCTCGCGCAGGCCCAGGTTGTACAGCTCGGCGGCGAGGAAGTCCCAGCCGGCGTCGTCGTAGATGATCTGGCAGGCTTCCTGATAGAGCTTGGTGCGCGCTTCCTGATCAAACTCGGCGCGGCCGGCGTCCAGCAGCTCGTCCACCTTCTCGTTCTTGTAGAAGGAGCGGTTGCCCTGAGAGCCCCAGGCGGAGGAGTGGAAGTTGGCATACAGGCCGTTGTCCGCGTCGGCGGTGACGGTCGTCCAGCCCAGGATGAACAGCGGCAGGCCCTCGGCGGTCTTCTGCAGGTAGGTGCCCCACTCGATGACCTGGATGTCGACGTTCACGCCGATGTCCTTGAGCTGCGCCTGCAGCACGACGGCCAGCTTGTTGTCGATCTCCTTGTCGGAGATGTAGAGCGTGGTGGAGAAGCCATCCGGATAGCCGGCCTCGGCCAGCAGGGCCTTCGCCTTCTCAACATTGTACTCATACGGCACGAGCGTGTCGTTGAAGCCGTTGATGTTCTGGGGCAGCGGGCCGGAGAGCGGCTCGGCGCAGTTGGAATAGGCGACCTTCACGATGGCGTCCTTGTTGGTGGCGTAGTTGATCGCCTGACGCACGCGCACGTCGTTGAACGGCTCCACGCGCTGGTCAAAGGACAGGTACTTGATGGTGAAGGTGTTGAACTGCTCGAGCTTGATGCCCGGCATCGCAAACATCGGAACGAACTGGGAGCCGATGTTCAGCGCGATGTCCACGCCGCCGGTCTGCAGCTCGGCCATCATCGTCGCGCCCTCGGGGATGATGCGGATGGTCAGGTTCGGGGTCTTCGCCTTCTCGCCGAAGTACTCGTCGTTGCGCACAAGGCGGATTTCCTGATTCTTCTTCCA
>JAUMYC010000047.1:11263-13734 GCA_030528845.1 Eubacteriales bacterium | reverse complement strand
AAAGGGAGCTGTCAGCGTAGCTGACTGAGGGATTGACAACCCCTCCGCCCCTGCGGGCACCTCCCCTTACACCGGGGAGGCTTTGGCGCGGAGCAAAACCGCACAATACGCCCTTTGTCTGTCTTTTGCATTCTTTCTCTCTTTTTTCAGCCCATCATCTCCGGCCAGATATCCTGTTCGCCGAAGACGAGCCTGCGGATGGTGCGCGCCTCGCCCTCAAAGCAGTTCGGCGGCGCGATATAATCCGCCGTCGCGCGCAGCTCCGGCACGGCGTTGGCCATCGCCACGCCGATGCCGGCCTCTTCCAACATGCTGCTGTCGTTGGTGTTGTCGCCAAAGCACATGATCTGCTCTTTGCCGATGCCCAGCAGCTGCGCCATTTTGCGCACGGCCATGCCCTTGCTGCTGTCCATGGGCTGGATCTCGATGTCCTCGGGGTTGGAGCTGGTCACGGCCATGCCGATCGCCGTGAGCCTGCGCCCGTATTCCGCCAGCAGCTCCGGCCGCTTGTCATAGATCTCAAACTTATGCACGTTGTCGAGCGCCTCGGCTTCCATGCGCTCCACGTCGTTGTAGATCCACTGCAGCGGGTCGTCCGGCAGACCGTCGATGCGGATCCTCTTTTCGCCGGAGTCCGTATCGCAGAGTCGGCCGAAATTGATACCGCGCACATAGGAATAGATGTTGCCGGGGCAATCCCGGAGGATATCATAGACCGCGGCGCATTCCTCTTTGTTCATCAGCCGCTCGTAAATGGTCGGGCCGTAGGGCGTTTTGTCGATGCGCGCGCCGTTGGACGAGGCCACGACCAGGTCCAGCCGGGCCTGCACCGCGGGCATGCGCGCGGTATTATGGCAGCGCCCGCTCACCAGCATCACCGTGATGCCCCGCTCCAGACACTGCGCCAGCGTCCTGCGCGTATAGGGGCGGATAAAGCCGTCCCTGTCCAGCAGCGTGCCGTCCAGATCGGTCGCAATGAGCCTGATATCCTTCATGAGCCATCTCTCCCATCCGCGTCTGTACAATTCATTGTTCCTAAATACTACCGCAGTTTTTGGGCCGAAACAAGCAAGATTTCCGTAAATCGGTAGATGAAAACGCGAAAATGGTGTACACTGTTAGACGTATGCGGCATCATGACCACAGAAAAAAGGAGCGAATACAAAAATGAAAATTGTCGTACTGGACGGCTACTGCGCCAACCCCGGCGATCTTTCCTGGGAGGCCATCGGCGCGATGGGCGAGCTGAGCGTATACGACCGCACCGCCCCGGAGGACGTGATCTCCCGCGCGCAGGGCGCGCAGATCCTCTACACCAACAAGACCGTGCTCAACGCCGAGACCCTCCGTCAGCTGCCCGAGTGCCGCTTCATCGGCGTGCTGGCCACCGGCTTCAATATCGTCGATACCAAGGCCGCGAAGGAACAGGGCGTCGTCGTGTGCAACGTGCCCGCCTATTCCACCGATTCCGTGGCCCAGCTGACCTTCGCGCTGCTGCTGGAGCTCTGCCACCGCGTGGGCGCGCACACGGACGATATCCACTCCGGCGGCTGGAAGCGCAGCCCGGATTTCTCCTACAGCCTCTTCCCCTCCATGGAGCTGGCGGGCAAGACCTTCGGCGTCGTGGGCTACGGCGCCATCGGCCGCAAGGTGGGCGCGGTCGCGCAGGCGCTGGGCATGCGGGTCATCCAGTGCAGCCGCAGCCCGAAGCAGACCGAGCCGGGCGTGGAATCCGTCTCCTTTGAAGAACTGCTGCGCCGGGCCGACGTCGTCAGCCTGCACTGCCCCTTCACCGGCGAAAATGCGGACATGATCAACGAACAGACCCTCGCGCAGATGAAAAAGACCGCCTTCCTGATCAACACAGGCCGCGGCCAGCTCATCGACGAGGCCGCCCTGCGCAGGGCGCTCGACGAGGGCGTGATCGCCGGCGCAGGCGTGGACGTGCTCGTCAAGGAGCCCATGGCGGCGGACTGCCCGCTCTGCGGCGCGAAAAACCTCGTCGCCACCCCGCACATCGCGTGGGCGACGCCCGAGGCGCGCGCCCGCCTGATGAATATCTCCGCCTCGAACCTGCGCGCGTTCCTCGACGGCGCGCCTGTCAACGTGGTCAACCCCTGAACAATACCGCAAGAGAGGCCTTTCCGTACAAAGGAAAGGCCCCTCTTATTTATTCTGAAAAGATCCTCCTGCACAGCGCTCCATAGCGTTTTCTTTTCGGGCGAAGCCGCAGCCACTTTCTCTAAAGGCCACACCCCCCATAGCGGTTTCTTTTCGGGAGGGCCCGGGAACCCCTTTTCTTTTCCTAAAGAAAAAGCAGGCTGTACCCGCTCACATTTGCTGCCGCGCGGTTTATCCGAAAAAAACAAGCCCCTGCGGCGTTTTCTTTTCGGGCGAAGCCGCAGCCACTTTCTCTAAAGGCCACACCCCCATAGCGGTTTCTTTTCGGGAGGGTCCGGGAACCCCTTTTC
>JAUMYC010000047.1:0-11253 GCA_030528845.1 Eubacteriales bacterium | reverse complement strand
TTTTGGGGCGGCCCTCTAAACCAATTTTCATTAAACATATTATGGGGCTCCCCCCCGTCCCCCATCCCGTCCCTGCTAAAACTCGGCGTGCTCCCGCAGCCAGCGCGCGACGCCGTCCTCCATATTGGAGCCGATCACGCCCGTTGCGATAGCCTTGAGCTGCGCATCCGCGTTTTCGACGGCATAGCATTCGTCCGCGATCTCAAACATGGGGATATCGTTCTTTCCGTCGCCAAAGCACACGAGCCGATCGCAATCGAACAGCTCCTTGAGCCGCAGCGCCGCTTCGGCCTTCGTACACGCCATGACCTCCAGCCACTGCTCGCCCGAGTAAATATCCCTGCCGTACACGCAATGGTACTTCCCGCGCAGGCGCTCGTAGAGCGGCCCGAGCCGCTCCGGCGCGTCGATGCAGGTGAAATAAAAGATCTCGCCAAGGTCTTCATAGGCGGAAACGTAATTCTGCCGCGGGTCTCCCCTGCGGCTCTCGTTGAATTCGAGCGTGGCCCGGTTCGCGCGCGCCGGGTCAAACGAAAATTTCTCCTCCCCGCCGATGACGGAATACACGATGGGGACGACCCCCGCCTCCAGCAGCGCCCGCAAGATCTCCGCGCTCTCCCGCCGGGCAAAAAAGCGCGTCCAGAGCCGCTCGCCGCTCCGGCGCACGATAAAGCAGCCGTTGTAGACGATCTGCGGCACCTGCGGCACGAGCCCGGCGGTCACCTTGCGGCCGGTCACGATCGAGCGCGCCGTGGCGAAGGAAAAGAGCATGCCCTGTTCCACCAGCGCGTTGATCGTCTCGCAGGTAAAGGGAGAGAGCGTCTGGTCTTTGCGCAGGAGCGTCCCGTCCAGATCGGTCACATAGAGCGTTTTGGTCATTTTTTCATTTCTCCTTTCCGGCTTCTCCCTCCAAGCGCCAAGGGATCCTCCAAAGGCGGGCGGCATTCCTGCCGCTCGGGCCGCCCGCAAAAAGCGGGGCCCCTTTTCTCTTTGCAAAGAAAAGGGGCTTTCTTTTGTTGTCCGTCAGCCGATCTCCGGCACGTCGCTCCAGTCCCATTCCGGCTCGTAGACCGGCGCGGTGCAGGAGGTGCAGCGGTCGATCGTCGTGGCGTCGCGCCTGGTGGACGCGCCCCAGAAGTATTTGCGCACATTCTTCGCCGTTCCGTTGCGCAGCGGGTGCCCGTCCGGGATGTAGATGCAGCCGTAGACGTCGCTGCTGCAATATTCGCCCGCGGCGAGGTGCGTCTCGGTGCAGAGGGTGACGAAGCGGTGCATGTTGCAATAGGCGCTGGGCTGCGTGCCCGCCGCGTAATAATCGGTGGTGACGTCGTAGCCGTTCGCGTCGCGCTTGCAGGCGTCCGTGGGCTTCATGCCGGAGACCGCGCAGGCATACGCCTTGACCAGTCCCGCGTCTTCATAGGAGCACCACTTGAGCGGCCTGTCCTCCGTGATCTCCTTGGCTTTGTAGATGGCCTTCATGACCGTGGCCCACAGCGGCGCGGCATAGCTGCCGCCCGTCGCGCTGGAGACCAGCGGCCTGTAGTTATCATGGCCGATCCACACCGCGCAGGAATAATAGCCCGTGAAGCCGGCGAAGGTGACGCCGCGCGCGTCCGAGTTCGTGCCCGTCTTGCCGGCCACGGTCTGGTTGCCGAACTTGGCCTTCGAGCCCGTGCCGCTGCCGCTCACGCAGCCCTCCAGCACGTCGATGAGCATCCACGCGGTGGATTCCTGGAACACCCTGCGGCGGATCTGTATATCCTGCACGGACATATACAGGCTGCCGTCGTCGTTATAGACCGCCGTGAAGGCGTAGGGCTCCTGATACACGCCCCGGTTGATGATGGCGGCATAGGCGGCGGCCATCTCGATCATGGAGATGCCGCTCGTGCCCAGCGCAAGGCCCGAGCCCGTGGCGGAGATATGCTCCGAGGAAATGCCCATGCGCAGGAGGTAATTGACGGAGTTTTCGATGCCGACGTACATATACAGCGCCCACGCCGTGGCCGTATTGTGCGATTTGTTGATCGCCCGCCGCAGCGTCTCCACGCCGTTGAAGCCGCCCCCGCCGTAGTTTTCCGGATAGCCGGTCTCCGTATTCCAGCCGGAGATGGGGATGGGCGCGTTGATCGTGGGCGAGCCGGGAGAAAGGCCCAGATCGAACGCCGGCCCATAGACCGAGAGCGGCTTGATGGACGAGCCGACCGGCATGTTCATCTGATAGGTTCGGTTGAGCTGCTTTTTGGCCGTGGGCGTAGAGCGCCCGCCGATGATCGCGGCCAGCTCGCCCGTGGTCCAGTCCACCACGGCCACGGCGGCCTGCGGCTCGATGGTCTCGAGGTATTCGCCGTTGCCCAGCGACTGGCGGTAGGTGCTGTCGCTGTCATAGCGCATTTTGGGGTAGCTGTTCCAGTTGGAGACGACGTATTGCGCGGCCTCCTGCACAGCCGGGTCCAGCGCGGTATAGATGCTGTAGCCGCCGGTGCGCAGCTTCTGCTCCATGCGGCTGCGGTTCAGGCTCGTGTCCTCCAGCCCTTCCATGCGCAGCATCTTCGTCACCACGTCGTAAATGGCGTATTCCACATAATACGCGTGGTCGTACAGCTCCTGCGAGGAGGACGAGGAGACCTCTATCACGTTCAGGCTCTCGGCCATGGCCGCGTCATACTCCGCCTGCGTGATGCGCTCCTGCTCCAGCATGAGCCCGAGCACATAATCCGCCCCGTCCTCGGAGACCTCCGGCGTCTGGCGGCTGTAGACGTTCAGGCGGGGGTTGTAGCGGTAAGGGTTGCGGATGATGCGCGCGAGCATGGCGCATTCGCGCAGAGAGAGCTCCTGCAGCTCCTTGCCGAAATAATCCTGCGCCGCGACCTTCACGCCGTAGTTCGAGCCGCCCAGATAGATCGTGTTGCAGTATTGCAGCAGGATCTCCTCTTTGGAGAGCACGGCCTCGAGCTGCAGCGCAAGATAGGCCTCCTGCAGCTTGCGCTTGTAGGTCTGCTCCGAGGAGAGCATCGTCAGCTTGATCAGCTGCTGCGTGATGGTGGAGCCGCCCTGCGAGCCCGCGTTGATCAAATTGGAAACAAACGCGCCCGCGATGCGCTTTGCGTCCACGCCGTTATGGCTGAAAAAGCGCTGATCCTCCACGGCGATGATCGCGTCGATCAGATCCTGCGGAAGCTCTTCCCATTCTGCGTCCACGCGGTTTTCCGTTCCTTTATAATCCGTGATCAGGTTTCCGTATTTGTCGTAGATGAAGGTCGTCTTGGCCATCGCATCGAAGGTGCTCAGGTCCAGGTCCGGCGTCGTGTCCAGCCACGCCTTCGCTACGCCCAGCAAAAGCCCCGTGCCCGTCACCGCGATGATCAGCACCGTCAAAAACAGCACCTTCACCGTCGTCAGCACGACCTCCAAAAGAAAATTCGGCTCTCTGCGCCGTGGGGTGAAAATCGACATATCTCCATTCCTCCGTGTCGGGGGTCTTTTTATCATCCGTATTCTTTATTATAATTATGTTTGTCGAAAACCACGCTGACGCGGGCTTTCGACCCGGAATCCGCTGCGCGGATTCCTAAACCTTATTATATCATGTTTGTCGAAAACCACGCTGACGCGGGCTTTCGACCCGGAATCCGCTGTGCGGATTCCTAAACCTTATTATATCATAATATCGAGCCCGCCGTGTATGTTCATTTTGCGGCATGCCCTTGAATTTTCAGACGAAAAAGCCGGGCTTTGTGTTGCATGCCGCCGCGCGCGGGCGCAGGTAAAAAAACGCGCCGCCCCCGCCGCATGCTTGACAGCGCCCGCTTTGCGTTGTATGCTGAAAAACGGCCCGAAACGGCCGCAGAACCTATTTTATCTTTCGGAGGTGAAGCCGGATGGACGACGTCGGTCGAAGATGCGCAAAGGAAGGCCTATGCAGGGCCGGGAGCGTCCGCCCTCCGGCCCGCTGAACGAGCCTTCCCCTTTTCACCGATGCGGCGCGGGAAGCGCCGAAAGGCACACGAACAGACGGAAAGGGGAGACATATCCATGAACCGGGAAATGATCGCCGAACGGCTCAACGAAATGCTCGGCTCCGGGCGGCACAGCCAGCTGCGCGGCGCCCTGACGATGCTCACCAGCGTCGATATCGCGCTCTATCTCTCTGAACTCGACCGGGAAAAGATGCTGCTTGTCTACCGCATTTTGCCCAAGGACGTCGCCGCCGAGGTGTTTTCCTATCTCGAAAGCGACAAGCAGCGCGAGCTGATCGAGATCATCGGCGACGCCGAGATCCATTCTCTGCTCGAGGAGATGTATCTGGACGACACGATCGATTTTCTCGAAGAGCTGCCCGCGGGCGTAGTGCGCCGCGTGCTCATGAACGCGGACGAACAGACGCGCGAGCTGATCAACCAATTCCTGCGCTATCCCGAAAACAGCGCGGGCTCGATCATGACGATCGAATACTGCGAATTTCACACCCCCATGACCGTGCGCGAGGCCTTTGACGAGATCCGCCGCACGGGTCTGGACAAGGAGACCATCTACACCCTCTACGTCATCGACGAGCGCCGCCGCCTGCAGGGCACCGTGCCTCTGCGCCGGCTCATCCTCTCCCCGGCGGAGACGCCCGTCTCCGAGCTCATGACGCCCAACCCCGTGCGCGTGCGCACGCTCGACGATCAGGAGATCGTGGCGGAAAAGGTGCGCCGCTACGACCTGATGGCCATCCCCGTCGTGGATGATGAAGACCGCCTCGTGGGCATCGTCACCGCCGATGATATCATGGACGTCATCGAAGAGGAAAACACCGAGGACTTCGAAAAAATGGCCGCCATGACCCCGGCGGACGACACCTATCTCAAGACCCCCGTGATGACCCTCGTGAAAAACCGCATGCCCTGGCTTTTGCTGCTCATGTTCTCGGCCATGTTCACCGGGCTGATCATCACGCGCTACGAAGGCCTGCTCGTGGCCAGCGGCGCCATCGGCGTGGCGCTGACCTCCTGCATGCCCATGCTCATGGGCACGGGCGGCAACTGCGGCAGTCAAGCCTCTACGCTCACCATCCGAGGCCTCGCCCTCGGCGAGATCCAGCCGCGCGACGTGGGCAAGCTCATCTGGAAGGAGCTGCGCGTGGCGCTGATCGTAGGCGTGATCCTCGCCGCGCTCAACATCCTGCGGCTCGTCTTCCTCAACGGCTTCACATGGGGCGTCGCCCTGTCCGTGGGCATCGCCCTGTTCCTCACGGTCATCCTCGCCAAGGCGCTCGGCTGCGCGCTGCCCGTGCTGGCCAAGCTCGTCAAGCTCGACCCGGCCCTGATGGCCAGCCCCATCCTCGCCACCATCGTAGACGCGCTCTCGCTGGTATTCCTCTTTGTCATCTCCTCGCATATCCTGCATATCTGATCCCCCATCAACGACCAAAGGAGCATTCGCCCCATGAAGACGACCCTTGGCTGCATCCGGCGCGCAGACGCCGATTTCCGCATGATCGAAGCGGGCGACCGCGTCGCCGTGGGCGTGTCCGGCGGCAAGGACAGCCTCGTGCTGCTCTATGCCATGGCCCTCTACCGCAAATTCTGCCGCCAGCCCTTCACGCTCACCGCCGTCACGCTCTCCCTCGGGCTCGAGCCCTTTGACCTGAGCGGCATTCAGGCGCTGTGCGACCGGCTGGAAGTGCCCTATGTGATCAAGCGCACCGAGATCGCAAAGGTCGTCTTTGAAGACCGCAAGGAGAAAAACCCCTGCTCGCTGTGCGCAAAAATGCGCCGCGGCGCGCTGACAGACCTGTGCAACGAGCTCGGCTGCAACAAGCTCGCCCTCGGCCATCACCGCGACGACGCCGAGGAGACCCTGCTCATGAGCCTGCTCTACGAGGCCCGCCTGCACACCTTCCATCCCACCACGTACCTCAGCCGCTCCGACATCACGCAGATCCGCCCCATGGTCTATGTGCCGGAGGATCACATCCGCCGCCTGACCAACAAGCTGCAGCTGCCGGTGGTGGAATCGCCCTGCCCGGCCAACGGCCACACCAAGCGCGAGGACATCAAGGAGCTGCTGGACATGATCTGCAAGCGCTTCCCCGACGCGCGCGAGTATATGCTCTCCGCCCTGCGCAACGAGGAGCAGTACGGCCTCTGGCATAAGCCCAAAGACTGACGCCCCTTTCTCCAAAGAAAAACCCGCCGCACATAACGCAAAAAAAGCGGGCCGACCGGAAGAATGCTTTCGGTCGGCTCGCTCGCTTTATAAAATATCAAGCTATCATTGCAGGTTTCTTTTCAACAAGCGCAAGCGGGCGCTCTTTTCTCTGTATCAAACGAATCCGAATGGATCCCCCAATAACAGGTTTCTTTTCGGGGAGCGCGAGGGGTGCTTTTCTTTTCCCAAAGAAAAGCACCCCTCGCAAAAAACATATCCTCGTTTACTTGCTGAAGCGTTCCACATGCGCGCCGAGGTCCCGCAGCTTTTCGTCCAGCCGCTCGTAGCCGCGCAGGATGTGGTGCAGCCCGTCGATCTCCGTCACGCCCTCGGCCATGAGCCCGGCGATGACCATCGCCGCGCCCGCGCGCAGATCCGTAGCGGTGATATGCGCGCCGTAGAGGCTGTCGACGCCGTTGACGATCGCGGTGCGGCTGTCGATCACATGGACGTCCGCGCCCATGCGCTCGAGTTCGTCGGTAAAGCGCAGGCGGGATTCGTAGATGCGCTCGTTGACCACGCTCGTGCCGCTGGCGATGGTCAAAAGCGCGGTCATGGGCTGCTGCAGGTCGGTCGGGAAGCCGGGATACGCCTGCGTTTTGATGTTCACCGCGCGCAGCTTGCCGTTTGCGCGCACGCGGATGCGGTCGTCATATTCGGTGATATGCACGCCCATCTCCAGCAGCTTTGCCGAAAGCGCTTCCATATGATGCGGCACTGCGCCGGTAATCGTGACGTCACCGAGAGTGGCGGCGGCGGCGATCATGAGCGTGCCGGTCTCGATCTGATCCGGGATGATGGCGTAGTTGGAGCCGTGCATCTGCATGCCGCCGCGGATGCGGATGATATCCGTGCCCGCGCCGCGCACGCGCGCGCCGATGGAGCCCAAAAAGTTGGCCAGATCGACCACATGCGGCTCCTTGGCGGCGTTGTAGATGGTCGTGTTGCCCCGGGCCATGACGGCGGCGAGCATGGTGTTGATCGTCGCGCCGACAGAGGGCATGTCCAGATATACATCGCTGCCGATGAGCTGATCCGCCGTCGCAACGATCGTGCCCTTTTCGATGCGGATGTCCGCGCCGAGGCTGCGGATGCCCTTGATCGTCTGGTCGATGGGACGCGCGCCGATATCACAGCCGCCGGGCAGCGGCACCTCGGCCCTGCCGAACAGGCCCAAAAGCACCGGAACGAGATAATAGGAAGCGCGCATCTTGGAGACAAGCTCGTAGGGCGGGTTATACTTGTCCACCGTGCGCGCGTCGATCTCCATCACATTGCCGTCCATCTCCACCTGCGCGCCCAGCCAGCGCAGAAGGCTCATCAGCACGCGCGCGTCTTCGTTGTCGGGCAGGTTTTCAATGCGGCAGGGAGACAGCGCAAGCATCGCCGCGGGAATGATGGCCACGGCCGCGTTCTTGCCGCCGCTGACGGTCACTTCCCCCTCGAGCCTGACTCCGCCGTGTATCCGCAGGATCTCTCCCATAAAAGCACCAGCCGCCCAAGGGGCGGTCCTTTCCATATGTCATGCTCGCAGCGCCCGCAGGCGCGCGCATTGGCCGGAGGCAGCCCTCCGGAGCCGTATCGCAGGGCGGCAAAAGAGGCTTTTCTCTTCCGTCGCCGTAAAATAGCCGGATTATCTCTGCGCCCTTGCGCAGCCGGGGCAGCACCCGGGGCAGGCGGGCGCGCTCTGCGCTTCCTTTTCGGAGGAACCGCCGAACACCGTCGCGCCGTCGTAGAGCCGCTCGACCTGCTCGCCGCATTTCTCGCACACGACCTGCCCGATCTTCGAGAACGACGTCAGCGCTTCGAATTTATGGCCGCAGGACTTGCAGGAAAACAAATACAGAGGCATGTTTTCAGCTCCTTTTCACAGAAACCGCTCGCAGGCATGCCAAAATACGGGCAGACCCGCTCTGTCCTTATTATACTCAAGAATCTTGATTCAATCAAGCATCGCAGATGAATAACGGGAATTTCACGCGCAAAAAAAACGCAGACTCCGCCCTTTCCCGCAAACATAACGGGCGGGCACAAGGCCCGCCCCTACTTGCCGATCTTCTATCGCTGACATCTCCAGCCTCCGTAAACATTACGGGCGGGCGCAAGGCCCGCCCCTACATACCAATCTCCTAACGCCAACCTCACCGGGCTCGCAAACATACGGGCGGGCGCAAGGCCCGCCCCTACATACCAATCTCCTGCTGCCGACCCTGTAGGGGCGACCCTTGCGGTCGCCCGTCCATAAAAGCCCATCGCCGGGCGGATACTCCCGCACAAAAAAACGCCCCGGGCTCGTCAAAACCCGGGGCGCTCCGTTCATTCCAACCCTTCGAGATAGATCTGCGCGCCCAGCTCTTCCATCCAGCCCGCCAGCGCATCTTCATAGGTCTGCATCTGCTTTTCATACAGCGCGTATTCGGCCACATAATCGCGCGCCTGCTCAAAGGGGACCGCGCCGGAGGGAACGTCCGCCGCATAGCAGAGGATATGCACGCCGTCGCTCATGCGCACCGGCGCGGAGATCTCTCCCACGCTCTCGAGCGCCATGGCCGCCTGCGTAAAGAGCGGATCCCAGATCTGCGCGCCCTCGCAGACATAGCGCACGGCGGCCTGTCCGTCCGCGCTGAGCATCGTCCAGTCGTCGCTGTATTCCGTTTCCACGTCCGCAAAGGACTTGCCGGAATCGAGCTGATTGCGGATCTCCAGCACGCGCCCATCCAGCTGCGCATACAGCGCGTCCAGATCGGCCGAGGCGTCCTCCCCGCGGGCGGCGGCATCGGCCAAAAAGCCGTATTCCAGCCGCTGCTCCTCGTCGAAGGAGACCACGATCTGCCGGATCTCGCGCACGCCCTCCGGCACATAGAGATAGGGCATGCCGTAATACGCGCAGGAGAGGAAGCTGTCCGGATAGACGGAGCAGAGCGCCTGCTCGTCGCGCACCATAGCCTCATAGGCCGCATGCAGCTCCTCCTCGCTCAGCGCAACGCCCTGCAGCGCCCATGCGCGCAGCTTTTCGCCCGCCAGCGCACCGATCGCCTGCTGCGTGTAATCCTCCAGAGACATGTCCATGGACCTAAGATACGCCTGCGTCATCTCCCGCAGCTCTTCCTGCGTCATGGAGCCGTCGTCAAACAGCGCCATGTAATATTCCACATAATTGGCGTATTCCTGCTGCGCCAGCGCGGTGACCGCGTCGATCTCCTGCTGCGAGGGCGTATCGAAGCCCATCTGCTGCTGCATCAGCCTCTCCGTCGTTTCGCGCAGCATCTGCTCGACCAGCCCATGCCGCAGCTCGAAGGCCTCCTCGGCCTCATACTGCTCGCCGTAGGCCGCCATAAAGGCGGCGTCCACCTCCGCGCGCGTGATCTTCGTGCCGCCGACCTCCGCCACGACCGCCCCGCCCTGCGCCAGCGCGGGCGCAACGGCGAGCATCAGGCAGACCAGCCACAATATCGCTTTTTTCATCATCGAAAATACCACTCCTTTTGCAGCCGGGCGCCTCCGCGCGCGGCATTCAACGCATTATAGCACGCTTCCCTTTTCCGCACAAGGCTATTGACCTTTCCGCCGCCGCGCGGTATCCTGTTTTTATCCGACTTCATTACGCAAGCGACAAACGGAGGGCACTGCCATGGGAAAATACACCGGCTATATGATCGTGACCGACTTTGACGGCTCCTTTGCCGAGAACGGCGAGGTCTCCCCGGAAAACGCCGCCGCCGTGCGCCGTTTTCAGGCCGAAGGCGGCCTGTTCACCATCGCCACCGGGCGCGCGCCGGATTTTATCCTCGCCAAGCGCGCTTCCTTTCTGCCCAACGCGCCCGTCGTTTCCATGAACGGGACCTATATCTCCGACCCGCTCGACATCGACCGGGCCGTGGCGGAATTCCCGCTGGACGAAAAAGGCTATGAAGACCTGTGCTCCCTCGCGGAGCGCAGCCCCGTCAAGCGCGTGGTGCTCTTCGGCGGCGACAGGACCGCCACCACATGGCGTCCCACCGACCCGGAGACCCTGCGCGAGCGCTTTGCCCGCGTGCCGCGCCCGTGGTATAAGGGGATGCTCGTGCAGGACGAACAGCACACCCCGCAGGTCATGGCCCTCGCCCGATCGCTCTACGGCGACCGCTACGAACTCAACCGCTCCTTCTCCGAGGGGCTCGAGCTGCACGCGAAGGGCACCGGCAAGGGCGAATGCCTGCAGGTGCTGCGCGACTGGGCCGGGCAAACAAACCTGACCATCATCGGCGTGGGCGATTACGAAAACGACCTCTCCCTCATCCGCATGGCCGATATCGGCGTCGCCGTGGAAAACGCGGCGGAGGTGCTCAAGGCCGCGGCGGACCGCGTCGTCTGCAAAAATACCGACCACGCCATCGCGCGCATCATCGAGGAGCTCGGCTGAGAAGCGCCGCATGTCCCTTGGACGCGGCCGGGCCGCCGTTCGTTGCAGAAAAAGCCCGGCCGCCGGTCTTCATCGGCGGTCGGGCTTTCGTCTGTTCCTTTTTTATCCGCGCTGCTGCAGAAACGCATGCGCCTGCGCAAGGATCCTCCTCGAACTTTCAAACTGAAACGCCTGCATGGCGCTTTCGTACTCCATCAGGCAAACGCCGCTCAGCTCCTCCTCCTGCGCAACGGGCGTCTGGCCCGCATATTCGGCCAGAAAATACACGATGTGCTTCATCCGCGTCTCGCCGCCGCGCGTAAAGGGATGGCTGTCCTCCGTGCGGAAGCCCTCGAGCAGCGCCGCGCGCAGACCCGTTTCTTCCTCGATCTCGCGCAGCGCCGTTTCGCGCTCGCTCTCCTGCCCCTCCACATGGCCCTTGGGGAAGCCGTAAAAGCCCTCCTTCGAGCGGATGATCACATATTGTATCTTCCCGCCCTCTTTGGTGAACACGACGGCGCCGCAGGATCTTTCCACGATCATGATTTTTGTTCTCCTTGTCGGTTTTTTTGAGGCGGGCGGAACGAAAAAAACAACCTTTGTCTAAAAGACAAAGGTTGTTTTGTGGCGTGCCTGAAGGGATTCGAACCCCTGACCTTTTGGTTCGTAGCCAAACA
>JAUMYC010000247.1 GCA_030528845.1 Eubacteriales bacterium | reverse complement strand
CGCAGCCGTCGGCTCAGGCGGCAGTTTCTCCATCATCGCTCTGGCCCGCTCCATCTCGCCCCGTGTCAGATATTTGCTTGCCAGCAGGTGCGCCGCGCTCTCGCGGATCTGCGCATCTTCGCATGCGCTTGCGCGCTCATACCAGCCTTCCAGCACCGCGCTGTATCTTTCCCGTTCTTCAGCATTCATGCCGCGCATGATCATCCGGCCCTCCAGCGTCGCGGCCAGCATATACAGCAGCGCGCCGCTGTCGGGGTATGTCCTCGCCATCTCCTGCGCCAGAGCAAAGGCCGCATCGATCCCCGCGTCCTTGGTCATCTCAACGACCTGCGAGGCCATTTGGGCCGCATCCTCGCGCGTGAGCATCTGCTCATAGCCCATCAGGGTGTTGATATCCGTCCTCAGCAGACGCGCAAGCGCGGGCAGCAGCGCAATATCGGGATAGGATGTGCCCTGCTCCCATTTGCTCACCGCTCCGGCGCTCACGCCAAGGCGCTGCGCCATCTGCTCCTGCGTCATGCCCAGTTCGCGCCTGCGCGCGCGGATGATCCCCTTCATGTGCAGCATGCGCATGCACCCCGCTTTCTCTTTTTGATGTACTCAGCATACCACAGTCGGTATTCTATGACAATGGAGGCAAAATACGCCCAGCGCGACGGAAAATGGAGCGAAAGTAAAACGAGGCTCCGCACAGACAAAAAGGGCTGCAGCCCCGGTGTTTTCCGGTTCTGCAGCCCTTCGTATAAGGGGTCGGGATTACTTCGCCGCGTAGGCCGCCGCGTTCTCGCCCGCGATGCCGCCGAAGACGACGTCCACGGTCATCGGGTTCGCGCCGTTGGTGCCCACATACGCGCACTCACCAGCCGCGAACAGGCCCGGGATCGCCGCGCCGTTGGCGTCGGTGACTTCGGTGGCGGTGTTGGTCACGATGCCGCCGAAGGTGCCCTGCACATGCGCAGTCAGCTTGCAGGCGTAGTAGGGCGCCTCGTCGAAGGTGAGGTTCAGCATCGCGCGGCCAAACTCCTCGTCCTTGCCGTTGGCGACATAGCCCTTGTAGGTTTCCACGGTCTCGGCCAGGCCGGCAGCGTCCACGCCGATCTTGGCAGCGAGCTCGTCGAGGGTGTCGGCGCACTCGTACATGCCCAGCGCCAGGTGATCGCGGACATCCGCAACGCCGTCGATCATGGACTGATCGAAGATCGCCCAGCAGGAACCGCCCTGCTCAACAACCTTCATGCCCACGCCGTAGCCGCCCTGGTCATTGATGAAGCGCTTGCCCTGCTCGTTGACCACGATCGCGCCGGTATTGGGCAGGCAGCCCATGTAGTACACGCGCACGCCGTCGGTGTAGTAGGTGAAGTTCACGCGGACATGCTCCATGTTGCCCAGCTGAGCGCCCACGGCAACCGCCATCTTGTGGACGTCGCCCTTCGCGCCGACGGTACAGGAGTGGTTGTAGCCCGCAAGAGACGGCACGTACTGCGCGACCATCTCGTTATACGCGCCGAAGCCGCCGCCGGCCAGCACGACCGCCTTGGCAGAGATGGTGTACTCGCCCGCGTCGTTCTTGACCTTCACGCCCGCAACCGCGCCGTTTTCCATCACCAGCTCGGTCGCCGCATCGCCGATGCGGATATCCACGCCGGTCTTCTCGGTCTCGTTGACCAGAGCGGCCACGATGACCTGACCCATCCTGCCGTATTCTCGGGAGGTCGCAGCAAACACGCTGCCGCCCGCCACGCTCAGCGGAGAGCCGATGGAGCGCAGCCAGTCAGCCGCCACGCCATTCTGGTTGGCCAGAATGGTCAGCGCTTCCTCGCTGTGGCCCGGGTTGGAGGCGATCAGGGAAGCCGCATTGGCGTCGCTGGTCACGGCATTGCCCAGCGCAACGTGGGTCTTGTCCTCAGTCGCGCCGAAGGCCTCGATCGCGTAGGAAGAGGTGCCGCCCAGGATATCCAGCTTCTCCAGCAGGATGACCTTGCTGCCCGCCTGCGCAGCCTTGGTCGCCGCGGTCAGACCGGCCGCACCGCCGCCGACGACCACCACGTCCGCAGAAGCGTCCGCAGCGACCTTGTCGGTCGGGATCTCAGCGCGCATCGCCGCCGGATCGCCGCCGGCCTGCTTGATCAGGTCGTACACGCCGGTGAAGAAGGCAGCGCTGGTGACAGTCGCGCCGGAGACGATATCCAGCGCCACGGACTGATGCTCGACGACCTGCGCCGGATACTGCTCCAGCGGCACGTTGCCGGTGAGGTAGGTTTCGCTGTGAGAGATCACGCGCACGTCAGTGATCGCGCTCTCGCTGAAATCCGCCTGCATGACGATGGGGCCATTGCGGCCGGCGACCACAGAGGTGTAGGTGCCGGGGGTGAACGTCTGGCCTTCGGCAGACGCGCCCACGGACAGGGACAGCAGCAGGCACAGGGCCAGCGCCGCGCACAGGATGCGCTTGATGACATTCTGCATGTGTTTTTCCTCCTTTTTGTTTGTGGACAGACATGCTGTTATCTGATAGAATGCTGTCTGACCACTTGTTAAAAATAAGATAAACCATGGGGTTACCCCAGTGTCAACAGCCTTTTCTATAAAAACCAATGAGGACAATCATGAAAGATACGATCCGTCAGTTATCCCGCCGATTAGGCATCTCCACCGACACAATCCGTCACTATCGCGAGCTTGGCCTGCTCCATCCCGCCATCCGCGAAAACGGCTATGCCGCCTACTCCAGCGACGATCTGCTGCGCATTCTCGTCACAAGGGAAATGCGCAGCATGGACATTCCGCTTCCGCAGGTGCAGCAGCTCCTACATCATCAGACCATGAGCGGGTACTGCGATTGGCTCCATGAGCGCGAGGAAGCGCTTGACCGGCGCATTCAGTACCTGCAGCTGGAGATGCAGCGCCTGCAGGAGACCCGCGCATACGCCAGCTGCGGCATGAAGCTCTACGGCAGCGTGGAGGAATTTGACGGGCCGAGCACATGGGCGGTCGGCGCCATGGACACCAAATCGCCCCATACGCGCGGCGACGTGCTCGCCAAATGGATCGATCGCTTTCCTTTTACCTATGTGTCGGCGACCATCACGCTTGACGATCTGCTTCACACGCAGGGCGATACGCCGTATACGGTATCCATGGGCGTAGGCTCTCTTGAAAAGTACGTCAATACATTCTCTCTGCCCCTGCCCGAGTATGCGCACTTCCAGCCCGGCGGACACTTCATCCGCACATGTATCGTCACAA
>JAUMYC010000246.1 GCA_030528845.1 Eubacteriales bacterium | reverse complement strand
GCAGGGGCGCTGCCCCTGCACCCCGCCAGAGGGCGCTGCCCTCTGGACACCCGCTCAAGGGACATTGTCCCTTGAGAATCCCGTCTTGGGGAATTATTTTATATTAAAGCAATACCCCAAATTGAGGGATCCAAGGGGAATCATTCCCCTTGGCGGGGTCTGGGGCAGCGCCCCAGCAGGGTTTCCAAAGGGGCGGAGCCCCTTTGGCGGAAGCGCTGAGGGCGGAGCCCCTTGGGCAAACTCCCATCGTAACTCTCCGAAAAAAACAGAGGTAAATATGGCATTTGATGTAGTGATCATTGGCGCGGGACACGCCGGCTGCGAAGCCGCGCTGGCCTGCGCGCGCATGGGGCAGGAAACGCTGCTGCTGGCGCTGAATCTGGACGCGGTGGCGCTGATGCCCTGCAACCCGGCCATCGGCGGCACGGCCAAGGGCCATCTCGTGCGCGAGCTGGACGCGCTGGGCGGCGAAATGGGCCTGGCCATCGACGAGACCTTTTTGCAGAACCGCATGCTCAACACGGGCAAAGGCCCGGCGGTGCATTCTCTGCGCGCGCAGGCGGACAAGCTGGCCTACAGGCTGCGCATGCGCCGCGCCATCGACCGGCAGGAACGGCTCACCCTGCGGCAGGCGGAGGCCTCGCGCATCGTGGTGGAAAACGGGCGCGTGACGGCGGTGGAGACGACGACGGGCGACAGGATCGCATGCCGCGCGGCCATCGTTTGCAGCGGCGTGTATCTCAAAAGCCGCATCATCATCGGCGAATGCTCGTGGTACGGCGGGCCGCAGGGCCTGCTCAACGCAAACCCGCTGGCGGATTCGCTGCGCGAGCTGGGGTTTGAGCTGCGCCGCTTCAAGACGGGCACGCCCGCCCGCGTGGACGGCCGCACCATCGATTTTTCCAAAATGACCGAGCAGCCCGGCGACGACCCGATCACCCCGTTTTCGTTCCTGTCCCCGCAGGACGGCCGGGGCATGAGCAACCGCTCGCTGTGCTATCTGACCTATACCAACGAGGAGACGCACCGCATCATCAGGGAAAACCTGCACCGCTCGCCCATGTATTCCGGCGGCATCAACGGAACCGGCGCGCGTTATTGCCCGTCTATCGAAGACAAGGTGATGCGCTTTGCCGACAAGGAGCGCCATCCCATCTTCCTCGAGCCCGAGGGGCTCTATACGGACGAATGGTATGTGCAGGGCATGTCCTCCTCCATGCCGGAGGACGTGCAGCGCGCCATGTACGCCACCATCCCGGGCCTTGAAAAGGCCGAGCTCGTGCGCCTCGCCTATGCCATCGAATACGAGACCATCGACCCGACGCGGCTGACCAACACCTTCCGCGCCAAGGAGATCGACGGGCTGTATTTCGCGGGGCAGATCAACGGCACCTCCGGCTATGAAGAAGCCGCCGCGCAGGGGCTTTACGCCGCCGTGAACGCCTCCCTTGCGCTGCAGGGGCGCGAGCCGATGGTGCTCACGCGCGCGGACGCCTATATCGGCGTGATGGTGGACGATCTTGTGACCAAGGGCGTGGACGAGCCCTACCGCATGATGACCAGCCGCGCGGAATATCGCCTGCTGCTGCGGCAGGACAACGCCGACATCCGCCTGACGGAGATGGGCTATCGGGCCGGTCTGGCAAGCGAAGAGCGCTACAGGCGCATGTGCGAAAAGCGCGAGGCTGCCGAGAAATTGCAAAAGCGGCTGGAAAAGACGCTGCTGAGCGGCAAAAACGGCCTGAACGCGCTGCTCGAGAGCAAGGGCGAGCCCCCGCGCGAGGGCTCGCTGACCGAGGCGGAGATCCTGCGCCGGCCGGATATCCACTTTGCCGACCTCGTTCCGCTCGACGAAGGGCTCTCGGGCACGCCGGTGGAAGTGGCCGAGCAGGCGGAGATCAATATCAAATACGAAGGCTATATCGGCCGCGCCGCCGCAGAGGTGCGCAAATTCCGGCATGCCGAGGGGATCGCCATGCCGGAGGAGATCGACTATATGGCGCTGAGCGGGCTGCGCATCGAGGCGCGCCAGAAGCTCAGCGCGCAGCGCCCGCAGACGCTCGGGCAGGCCGCGCGCATCCCTGGGGTCTCTCCCGGAGACGTCGCCGTGCTCATGATCGCGCTGAAGATTTGATCCCCGCAGAGTTTTGAGGAGGTTTTTTGAAGATGGCTTGCGTGCTGTATGTTGTGATCCCCTGCTATAAAGAGGAGGAGGCCCTGCCGGAGACGGCCCGCCGGCTCAAGGAGAAGATGAGCGGCTATCTCGCGCAGGGGCGCATCTCCCCGGCCAGCCGCGTGCTCTTTGTCAACGACGGCTCTACCGACCGCACATGGGAGGTCATCCGCGCCCTGCATGAGAGCGACCCGCTCTTTGCCGGGGTCAATCTCTCGCGCAACCGCGGCCACCAGAACGCGCTGCTCGCCGGGCTCGTCACGGCGGCGAACGACGCGGACGTGATGGTCTCCATGGACGCGGACCTGCAGGATGATATCAACGCCATGGACGAAATGCTCGACCGCTATGCGGAGGGCTACGAGATCGTCTACGGCGTGCGCAGAAAGCGCGACACGGACACCGCCTTCAAGCGCGTCACGGCCGAGGGCTTTTATCATATGATGCAGCTGCTGGGCGTGGATGTGGTGTTCAACCATGCCGATTATCGCCTCATGAGCAAACGCGCCGTGCTCGCGCTGCAGGAATTCACCGAGGTGAACCTCTTCCTGCGCGGCATCGTGCCGCAGATCGGCCTGCGTTGGACGACCGTGGAATACGACCGCAGCGCGCGCATCGCGGGCGAGAGCAAGTATCCGCTCAAGAAAATGCTCGCCTTCGCCGCCGACGGCGTGACCAGCTTCTCCGTCAAGCCCATCCGCCTCGTGCTCTGGACGGGCGCGATCGTCTTTTTGATCAGCATCGCCATGCTCCTGTGGACATTGATCACCAAGTGGCTCGGCCTCGCGGCGACCGGCTGGTCCTCGCTGATGTGCTCGATCTGGATGATCGGCGGCGTGCAGCTGCTGTCCATCGGCATCATCGGCGAGTATATCGGCAAGGTGTACGCCGAGACGAAGCGCCGCCCGCGCTTTATCATCGAGAGCGTGCTCAACCGCCGCGAAGAGTGATTATAAGAACAAAAAACAGGCCTGCGAACTGCTCGCAGGCCTGTTCTTTCATAGACGGCAGGGGCACTGCCCCTGCACCCCGTTGCGCCTTTGGCGCCCATGCAGAGGGCTCTGCCCTCTGCACTCCCGTTGCGCAAGCGCTGCG
>JAUMYC010000245.1 GCA_030528845.1 Eubacteriales bacterium | reverse complement strand
ATCGCCTGCCCCTCCGCTCTGTCAAGCGCGAGGCGCTGTCCTGCGGCCTGCGAAAAGGCTCCCGGCAAATGATAGGGCATCATAAAACAGTACCGGGGACGGCGAGATGCTATCCCTGTTGTTGTAAAGATGGATTTTGTGTGATGGGATATCAGATAACCGGTCGATAAGCTTGAATAGGACCAATTGATGCGCCGCGCCAAAGCCTCCCCTGTGTAATGGGAGGTGCCCCGCAGGGGCGGAGGGGTTGTCGATCCCTCAGTCAGCTTCGCTGACAGCTCCCTTTACACAAGGGGAGCCTTCCGTGCGCCGTAAGAAAACCGACCTATGATCGTAACCATAGGTCGGTTTAACTGTTTTACGGATACCCGGCATCTGCCGGGGAGCCTCTTTATCTCCTGCCGCATCAGCTTCGCAGCAGTTCCAGCGCGCGCTTATACAGCGCGTCGTATTCGCAGCCGCAGCTGCCGCATTCCCTGTCGGCCTCTTCGATGGCCGCGATGACGGTCTCCTTGTCGTAATTGCCGTCGAGCCACTGCTGTGCGGGGACCGCGATCAGATCCCACCCGGAGCCGGCGAATTTTGCCATGAGGACTCTCAGTTCGTTCATAGCGATCTCCTTTCTGCTGCGCGAAGGGGGGCAAGATCAGATCTTGTCGATCTTGATCAGGTTGGTGTTGCCGGAATTGCCCGTGATCAGGCCGCCGGTGATGACGATGGTGTCGCCCTCTTCGAGCTGCAGGCGCTCCTTGGCGTTCTGCTTGGCGACATAGAACAGCACGTCGGTCGAATCGAACGTGTCGCACATGACGGGCATCACGCCCCAGTTCATCGCCAGACGACGCCATGCGCTCTCGTCGGTGGTCAGGCCGATGATGGGCGCGGGCGAGCGGAAGCGGGAGACCATGCGCACGGTCATGCCCGACAGCGAGCAGACCACGATCGCCTTGGCGTTGAGATCGATCGCCATGCCGCACACGGAATGGGAGATCGCATCGACGGTGTTGCGGATGCGGAAATCCTCATAGTCATGGAAGCGGCGGTCGTATTCGATGCCCTTTTCGGTCTCCTCGGCGATGCGGGACATGGTCTGCAGCGTGAGCACGGGATACTCGCCCGCGGCGGTCTCGCCGGAGAGCATGATGGCGGAGGAGCCGTCGTAGATGGCGTTGGCCACGTCGGAGGTCTCTGCGCGGGTCGGGCGCGGGTTGTGGATCATGGATTCGAGCATCTCCGTGGCGGTGATCACTCGCTTGCCCAGCCTGAGGCATTTGCTGATGAGCATCTTCTGCAGCGCGGGCAGCTTTTCAAAGGGGATCTCCACGCCCATGTCGCCGCGGCCGATCATAATGCCGGAGCATTCCTCGAGGATCTGCTCGATATTCTCGATACCGGTGCTGTTTTCGATCTTGGCGATGAGCTCGACCGGACGGTCGCCCTCGCCTTCTTCGGCCAGCATGTTCCTGATGTCGAGAAGATCCTGCTTGCGGGAGACAAAGGAGCAGGCGATGAAATCGACCCCGTTGCGCACGCCGAAGAGGATGTCGCTGCGGTCCTGCTCGGAGAGGTAGGGCTGTTCGATCACCTTGCCCGGGAAGTTCATGCTCTTGCGGTCGGAAAGGACGCCGCCGTTGACGACCGTGCAGACGACGTCCGTCTCGGTCACATGCTGCACCTCAAAGGAGAGCAGGCCGTTGCTGAGCAGGATCGTGTCGCCGGGCTCCATGCTCTCGGGCAGGCCCTTGAAATTCACGGCCACTTCGTGCTCGTCGCCCACGATATCGCGGGAGGTGAAGGTGAAAGTATCGCCGGGGACGAGCTGCACCTTGCCGTTTTTGAAGGTGCGGATGCGATATTCCGGGCCCTTGGTGTCGAGCATGATCGCTACGGGCAGGCCGAGCTTCTCGCGCACCTTGCGGATCCGCTGGATGCGGACGAGCTGTTCCTCATGCGAACCGTGCGAAAAATTCAGGCGCGCTACGTTCATGCCCTCCTGACAAAGCTGGGTCAAGATCTCTTCGCTCTCGCTGGCCGGGCCGATGGTGCAGATGATCTTCGTTTTGCGCATACTGTTTCCCTCCGTAAGAACCTATTTTTATTCCAATGCGTTGATCCAGTCGAAAAGCTGTTCAAAGCTGCCGTGCGGCAGAGAAGAAAGATCCACGCCCTTTGCATTGATCAGGCAGTCGGTCAAAATGAAGACCGGCATGCCCAGCTGCGCCGCAGAAAGGTCGTCCGAGGTGTCGTTGCCGACCATGACGCATTCCTCCGCCCGCAGGTCGAGCGCAGAGAGGATATCTTCAAAATACTTGGGGTTGGGCTTGCAGAAGCGGGAGTTGTCATAGGTGGTGATCAGGTCGAAATCCTGCGCCCTGAGCCCGGCCCAGCCGATCCGCTTGAGCGTGGCGACGGGCGGAAAGAGCGGGTTCGTGGCCAAAATGGCGCGCAGGCCCCTCTCCTTTACCCTTGCGATGACCTGCGCCGCGCGTTCATCGCGGCCGCAGCAGGCGCGCGCCTCGTCGAACTCCTGTTCATAAAACAGCTCGAACAGGCGCATGTCCGCGCGGGCTTCCTCGCCGTAGACGCTGCAGAAATAATCCCAGAGCGCCTGCTCGTTCGTGCGCGAGCCGTCGTTGCCGATCATAATGCCCGTGCCCTTGAGGATGACGTCGATGAGCTTGCGCGGCTCGTAGCCGTGGCGCGCGATGCTCGCGGCCATGCGGCCGAAATACTCCTTGATAAACAGATCCTGATCCATGGGCAGCAAAGTGCCGTCCAGATCAAAAAACACCGCTTTTGTCTTCATAGCTTCGCCTCCGCAGCTTCTGCATTCCATTATACAAAGAATACGGGCGCGCGAAAAGCACGCCCGTGGAAAATCTCTTGGTTTATTTTACGTTCCCGGCCTCTTTCCGCCCGGGAAGCGGCCCGCGCGGCCTCAGGCCGTCACGATCCTGCTGGCTTCTCCCAGCCCGAGGATCTCGATCGCCATCTCGCGCATCTTGTATTTGAGCACTTTGGCCGCCGCGTTCATGGGGAATTCGCTCACGAAATGGAAATAGCGGGGGCATTTATGCTTGGCCATATTCGCCAGACTGTATGCGCGCAGCTCTTCTTCCGTCAGCTCCTCGCCCTCCTTGGGCACGATCCACGCCATGATCTCCTCGCCGTACTGCTTGTCCGGCACGCAGATGACCTGCACGTCCTTGACCTTGGGGTGCGTATAGAAGAACTCATCGATCTCCTTGGGGTAGATATTTTCGCCGCCGCG
>JAUMYC010000244.1:366-3306 GCA_030528845.1 Eubacteriales bacterium | reverse complement strand
GTACGCGTCGTCGAATCCGAAGCAGTCATACGGCATAGGGTTGCCGCCGTTGGTGGATTTCATCTGGTTGCAGCAGAATTCCTCGCCGTCGGAGATGATATCGCCCAGATCGAGCGGATAGCCGTGGGAAGAGGCGAATTCGCACAGGGCGAGCAGCGGATCGCTGGCGCTGCGCGTGGCCAGCAGCCCCTGGCGGAAGGCGGGATCGGCAAGCGCGCGGTCACGAAGCGCGATCAGGATATCGTTCACAGGGCTTCCTCCTTTCGCAGCGTACCGCCGGCGGTAAAGTGCTTTGGATAGTTGTCGGCAGAGACGAGGAAGGAAAAGGCGTCCCCTTCCCGCGCAAGAGAGAGGGTCAGCGGCGCTTCATCGCGGATTTCCTTTTCATAGCTGGCGACGAGATCGCCGATGTAGTGCCCGTCAAGCGCATCGCTGCCCAGCGTATCGCACAGCCACGCGATATACTTGGTGTTGTTGACGTGTCCGTTGATGTCAAATTCGCTGTAAACCGGCGTGCGTGCAAAGCTCTGCGCGCCGGAAACGCCGGCAGGCAGGCGGTTGGGCAGGGAGACGGGCTCCGGGATATCGCCGTTGTCCGGCAGACCCAGATCAAGGCTTGTCGGGCTGACGATCCTCCTGTTTGCGGTATCGAGCACGACCCACAGCGCGGCGGCGCTGAGCAGCGGCGTGCCGTCCTCAAGGGCAAAGGTGTGATAGCGCGGGCAGAAAAAGCGGTTGCTCTTGCCCGGCCACGTCGTATGCACGACGGTCTCCCCGACGCGCGGGGCGCGCACGGTATGGACGTGGATGCGCGCGAGCACGAAGAACAGCCCGCGCTCCATCATCGCCTGATACCCGACGCCCAGCATCTGCGCATGGCGCTCGCCGCCCTCCTGCATGGCGATGAAGAGCATGTCAAGGCGCATGCGCCTGAATCTATCGCAGTCCGTCGCGCGGACGGAGAATGTTTCGGTATACGTGTTCTGCATATTGGCCTCCATAAGATAACCCATCCGCACTGTGCCGCCGGTCGGGCGCAGTGCACAGTTTGAAGCATAACACAATTTGCTTTCCTTGACAAGAGAGGCCATATGGATTAAAATTGATTAAATTGGATTCTTATGCGGAATTTGAGGTTTGTATTCTGAGCGGACTGCCGCTTTGATTGGATAGCCTGTAGCGGGCGGAGGAATGATTGTGAAGAAACGTTTGATCTTCTGCGGGGCGATGCTGGGCATTTGCTCCGTATTGGCGAATGGATGTGCTTTTGCCGAGGAAAAGCGCCTGGGCGACTACATCTATGTCCCGGCGATGCAGATGTCACAGACCGTGGGCGCGACGAGCCTGCGCGTGGAGGGCTATGCGCTTGGCAGCGAGAGCGATGAAGCGCAGGTGCTGGCGTCGCTTTCCGGCGCGGAGTTTGGCGTCTATGTCATTTCCGGCAGCGGCGAGGTGCGTCCCTGGGCCAATCCGCTCTATCCCAGCGAGCAGATGCGCATCCGCACGGGCGAAGGGGAGACCAGCTTCACGCTGCCGCAGGGCGCGGAGTATTATCTGCGCCAGGAGAGCGCGCCGCAGGGCTATCTCTTTGACAGCGAAGCGCTGATCCCGGTGACCGGGGATGAGATCGTCGTGCGCAATGCCATGGCGGCGCAGATCGCCGTCACCGTCTGCGATTCGCTCGGCGAGCCGCTTGAAGGCGTGACGCTTGAGGCGCTCGGCGCCGACGGCAGCGTGACGGCGCTCGTCACGGACGAGACGGGCAGCGCCGTGCTGCACACCGGCGTACAGCAACAGTACGTGATCCGCGAAACCGCGCTCCCGCAGGGCGTGTTCCATGCGCAGAGCGCGCAGGTCAACGGCCAGCAGGCGGACGCTGCGCAGGCGATCGTACATACGCAGGCGGCCTGCCGCGAGCG
Source organism: Eubacteriales bacterium (assembly GCA_030528845.1). The sequence continues at coordinate 1,387 of JAUMYC010000244.1, read as the reverse complement.
CGTTTCCTTCGTGCATCCCGCGGCGGGCGCGGCGCAGCTGATAATGACGGTCGCCGATATTGACGACAATGCGCAGCTACTTGCCCTGCCGCGTGAGGGCGTATGCATGGAGATCTCCGGCGCGATGCTGGAAACGCCGATGATGGTCGTGACCGATGATCAGGGTCAGGCGCGCGCTTCCCTGATGGAGGGTACGTATGACGTGCGCTTCAGCTATGACGGAAAAGAAGACGCCGTTCTCCCGCTTGAGCAGGGGCAGATGATCGTTTCCAGCGGCTCGACCACGGTGATCGAGCTGGCCGCCAGCCGCTCGACGGGGCGGATTGTGCTCCTTGGCCTCAGCGAAAGGCGCATTGAGGGCGGCAGCGTCACGCTGCGCAGCGAGACGACGGGCAATACATACGGCCCGTATGCCATGGACGCGGAGGGCATTGCGGTTTCCCAGCCGCTGCCTGCCGGCGTCTACTGGATTGAAGAACTGACCGTGGGCGAGGGCATGCAGGCAGGCGCCGCCTCCTATGAGGGCGCCGCGGCGGAGAAGCCGCAGGATCTGATGATCCGCCTGAACGCCGGACAGACGGCGCAGGTCGAACTGAACCTGCTGACGCGCGAAAAGCAGACCTTTGAGCTGCTGGCGCTCAGCCTTGACGAACAGGGAGAGACTGTCGGAACGCGGATTGATCAGAACCTGACGCTGGAACTGATCAACGAGCGCAGCGAAAGCGTCGCCATGATCAACGCACAGAGCGGCGAGGCGAGCATCGAAGCGCTCAGCGGTACCTATCAGCTGAAAATGGATGAAAAGAAGGCAGGAAAGCTCGGCGTGCAGCCGGTGTCCGGCCTGTTTGAGCTGCCCTCTCAGGAGGAGACGATTTCCTTTGCGGCCAATCTTGCGCGCGTGCGCATCCAGTCCGTGGATGAACACGACGAGCCGGTTTCCGGTGCGCGGTATCTGATTACCGACGCCGAGGGCCGCCGCAGCGAAGTCGTCTGCGATGAGGACGGCATGGCGGTATCGGAG
>JAUMYC010000244.1:0-356 GCA_030528845.1 Eubacteriales bacterium | reverse complement strand
CCGCACACGGACTGAGCGCGCTGACCGAGGTTGCCGCCCATGAATTCGACGTGGCCCTGCTCGACCTGGATCTTCCCGGGCAGGACGGACTGGCCCTTGCACGTCAGATGCGACGCAGCGGCATTGATGCGCATGCCGGCGATGGCCGGAGAGACGGCGCAGCTGCGCCTTGCGCACGAGAGCTATGGCACGATGCTGCTGAGCGTGGCGCTCAGGAGCCTTGACGTATTCGGACAGGAGAGCATTGAGGCGCTGCCGGGCGCGTCCGTGCAGCTTTACCGCGTGACGGAAAGCGGCATGGAGGATACCGGGCTGACGCTTTCCTGCGGCGAGGACGGCGTGATCGCCGTTCAGCT
>JAUMYC010000046.1 GCA_030528845.1 Eubacteriales bacterium | reverse complement strand
AACCCTTTTCTTTTGAAAAAGAAAAGGGGCCCCCGCACCCCTCCGAAAAGAAACCATTTGGGCAACGGAAACTATTCCGGCTTTGCTATTCTAATGGAGTATCCGGCGGCTGCAATCGCGGGCGGGCACTGCCCGCCTTTTGAAAAAGAGAAGGGCCGTCCGCACCCCTCCGAAAAGAAATCATTTAGGGGAACATCGACTCTGTTTGAGTAACCGAAAGAACCGGCGGCAGCAATTGCTGGCGGGCGCTGCCCGCCTTTTGAAAAAGAAAAGGGGCCCCCGCACCCCTCCGAAAAGAAATCAATCAGGACGATGTAATGCAATTCTACTCATGTGTATCGCCCTTCATGATCTACAGCCATTCAAGAGGCAGGCCCCTGCTGGCGCTGTATTCCCCAAATAGATGGAATCCTCAAGGGTTATGAACCCTTGAGAAGGGTTTCAGGGGCGGCGCCCCTGACGTCCCCCTCCCCCGCACACAGTAAAAGACCGGCCTCCGCCATGCGGCAGAGCCGGTCTTTCGTATTATTCAAGCAAGCGGGGCTTGCGCGTCCGCTTTAGTCCACCGGAGTCGCGCCATCACAGATCTCCGGCTTGTTCACCATGGAATCCTCCTCGGTGATCTCGCGGATGACGCGGCAGGGGTTGCCCGCGGCAAAGGAATTGGCGGGGATATCGCGCGTCACGACCGCGCCCGCGCCGATGACGCAGTTGTCGCCGATGGTCACGCCCGGGCAGACCACCACGTTCGCACCGAACCAGCAATCGTTGCCGATGGTGACGGGCTTGGCGTAGCAGAGGCGCTTGAGCTCGCCCTCTTTGGTGCGCATGAGCTTGCGCTCGGAGGCGATCATGGGATGCACGGGGGTCACGATGGTCACATTCGGGCCGAAGTTGCAGTCGTCGCCGATGGTGACGAGCGCGTCGTCCTGAATGGTGAGGTTGAAATTGCCGAAGAAGCGCTTGCCGATGGAGGTGTGCACGCCGTAATGGATGGCGATGGGGCCCTGCAGGAAGGAGCCCTCGCCGAAGGAGGCGAACATATCCTTGAGGATCTCCTTGCGCACTTCCGTTTCGTCTTCCTTGGTCTTATTGTAATCCACGCATTTGTTGTGGGTGACGAGCTTGATCGCCTTCAGATCCGGGTCGCCGGGGCAGAAGAGCTTGCCGTCCATGATCTTTTTTTCTTCCGGTTTCATTTTTCTGCAGTCCCCTTTCCGTGTTCGGTATGCCCTACGCTTGATTATAGCAGATTCCGCTTGTAATGCAACTGTATTTCTGGTATCGTATACGCAGAAAACAGCAAAAGGGCGTGTTTATAGATGGCAGAATATTCCGTTTTCACAAAGCCGTGGCAGACCTACTCCATCGAACAGCTGATCGAGACCGTGCTGGACATGGGCTTCAACGCCGTGGAGCTGCCCGTGCGCGACGAGGCGCAGGTCTCCCCCGCGACGGCGGAAAAAATGCTGCCGCAGGTGCAAAAGCAGCTGCTCAGCGCGGGCATCCGCATCGACGACGTCGCCTCCGCGCCGGAGGAGCGCGTCTTCGCCGCCTGCGCCGATTGCGGCGTCGGCATGATCCGCGTGATGTTCATCCCTCCCTACAGCGAGAACTACCTCGAGCAGGAGGCCGAGTATCTGCGCGAGATGGAAAAATGGATCCCCCTGTGCGAAAAATACGGGGTGAAGGTGGCCATCCAGCTGCATCAGGGGCGCGGGGCGACGTCCTCTGCCGATCTCATCCGCATCGCCGGGCATTTTGACCCGAAGCACATCGGCGTCATCTGGGATGCGGCGCATTCCGGCCTCGCCAACGAAAACACCGAGCAGGCGCTCGATCTGCTCTGGAGCCACCTTGCGCTGGTCAATTTCAAAAACGGGCGCATGCAGATGTACGGCCGGGGCGCGGACGGCGCGGCGCAGTTCCGCTCCTATATGTGCGCGGGCCCGGACGGGCAGACCTCCTGGCCGCGCGCAGTGGCGCACCTCAAGCGCAAGGGCTACGCGGGCACCTGGTGCATGCCGGCGGAATACACCGGCCTGACCCACGAAGAAGAAGCCGCCTATGCAAAGCGCGACCTGATTTGGCTCAAGAGCCTCGTGGAGGGCTGAACGGGCCTCTCTCTTCCCAAGAAAAGCCTTCTCCGCGCGCATCCTTTCTAAAGAAAAAACCGGGGCATATCGAAAAAATTCAATAGGCCCCGGTCGTTTTTTGCGCGTTTCGTTCATTCCACGGCCACGAGCCGCGGCTTGTCCACCCCGCGGGTCTTTGCCATGGCCTCGAGCAAATCCGACACCGTGCCGGGCATGTTGCTCGTGTCCAGAGAGAGGGTCACGCTCGCCTTGTCGTGAATGGGCAGGCTCTGCGTGATGGTGAGCACGCTCGCCCCGGACTGCGAGATGCAGTTGAGCAGCGCGCTGAGCACGCCCGCCTCGTGCACGAGCAGCATCGACAGCACGGCCTTGCGCCCGCCGGCCATCTCCGAGGGCTCCAGAATGTACTCCTTATACTTGTAATAGGTGCTGCGCGAGATGCCCACCGTCTTGACCGCCTGGCTCACGTCGCGCGCCTTGCCGCTCTCGAGCAGCCGCCGCGCCTCCAGAACCTTTTCGTAGTATTCCGGCAGGATATTTTTGTGTACGATCAGATAATCTTTCAGCATATCCGAACCACTCCAACCTCGTCTTAACGCAGTTTTAATTTTCTCTATTATACAACGTCCTCAAAATAAAAACAAGTGTTTATATCGCAGCGACAGCGCCGCCCGTCGGCGCCGAACTTTTTTGCCGCAGAGCCGCCCGAAACGAAAGAAGCGCATTGCCATGCGGCAAAAAACGCGGTATCATATCGTCATACAAAGGAGGTGCTCCCCCGATGAAATTCCCGATCGACCACGATCTGCACTGTCATTCCGTGCTCTCCTCCTGTTCCGGCAACGAACAGCAGACCGTTGCGGCCATCCTCGCCCACGCAAAGGCGCACGGCTACACCGTGCAATGCATCACCGACCACCTCTGGGACAGCAGCGTGCCCGGCGCGAGCAGCTGGTATGCCCCGCAGGACGTCGCGCACGTCTGCCGGAGCCTGCCCCTGCCCGAGGGCGAAGGCGTGCGGCTCATCTTCGGCTGCGAAACGGAATACTGCGGCGGCGAAAAGCTCGGCCTGCACCCGGACAATTTTGACAAGTTCGATTTCATCGTCATCCCGCCGGATCACTTTCACATGAAGGATTTCGTGCGCCCCTCCCGCTATGACACGGAAGAAAAGATCGCCGGGCTCTTTGTGGAGCGGCTGGAGCAGCTTTTGCTTTTGCCGCTGCCGTGGCGCAGAGTGGGCATCGCGCACATGGTCTGCCCGCTCATCTTCAAGGAGGGCGACGAATGCGCGGTCTATCGCCTTGTGGACGAGGCGCGCTTCCGCGCCGTGATGCGCCGCTTTGCCGCTCTGGGCACGGGCATCGAGATCAACTGCGCCTCCTTCGCCCCCGGCTGGCGCGAGCGCGAGGACGATTATCTGCGCCTGTATCGCTTTGCAAAGGAAGAGGGCTGCAAATTTTACCTCGCAAGCGACGCGCACAAGCCCGAAGACCTCTCCCTCGTGCCGGAGCGCGCTCCGGAGATCGTCGAGGCGCTCGGCCTGACCGAAGAGCACCTCTACCGCATCCCCTGAACCCTGCCGCACGGGCTGAAACGAAAAACGTCCCCCGGACCTCTGTCGGTCCGGGGGACGTGCTTTATTTTTTTCTTTAGTGGGTGGAATAGTTGGGGGCTTCCTTGGTGATGGAGATGTCGTGCGCGTGGCTCTCGGTCAGGCCGGCGCTGGTGATGCGGACGAACTCGGCCGTGGTGCGCAGGGTCTCGATGTCCTTCGCGCCGCAGTAGCCCATGCCGGAGCGCAGGCCGCCCATGAGCTGGAAGATGGTGTCGGAGAGCGGTCCCTTGTAGGGCACGCGGCCTTCGACGCCTTCCGGAACGAGCTTCTTGGGGGTCGCCTTCTCCTGGAAGTAGCGGTCGGCAGAGCCTTCCTGCATGGCGCCGATGGAGCCCATGCCGCGGTAGACCTTGTAGGAGCGGCCCTGATAGATCTCGGTGGCGCCGGGGGATTCCTCGGTGCCGGCGAGCAGGGAGCCGGCCATGATGCAGCTCGCGCCCGCAGCGATGGCCTTGGTGATATCGCCGGAGAACTTGATGCCGCCGTCGCCGATGATCTTCACGCCGTGCTTATCGGCCTCTTCGGCACATTCGGAGATAGCGGTGATCTGCGGCACGCCCACGCCGGAGACGACGCGGGTGGTGCAGATGGAACCCGGGCCGATGCCGACCTTGACGATGTCCGCGCCGGCGGAGATGAGGTCATGGGTCGCAGCGGCGGTGGCGACGTTGCCGGCCACGACGATCAGATCCGGGAAGCGGTTCTTGATCCTTTCCACGGCGTTCATGACGCCGGCGGAATGGCCGTGGGCAGAGTCCAGGCTGACGCAGTCCACGCGCGCGTCGACCAGCGCCTCGGCGCGGTCGAGGATGTCGGCGGTGATGCCCAGCGCGGCGGCGCACAGCAGGCGGCCGTTGGAATCCTTCGCGCTGTTGGGATATTTCTGCGCCTTTTCGATATCCTTGATGGTGATCAGGCCGCGCAGGTTATAGTTCGCGTCCACGATCGGCAGCTTTTCGATGCGGTGCTTGGCCAGGATCTTCTTGGCCTCTTCCAGATCCGTTCCTTCCGGAGCGGTGACCAGGTTTTCGCTGGTCATGACCTGATGGATCGGCTTGGAATAATCGGTCTCAAAACGGAGGTCGCGGTTGGTCAGAATGCCCACCAGCTTGCCTTCCTTGGCGATCGGCACGCCGGAGATGCGATAGTGGCTCATCAGCTCCAGAGCATCGGAGACGAGGCGATCCGGAGAGAGGAAGAACGGATCGGTGATGACGCCGTGCTCCGACCTCTTGACCTGATCCACCTGCGCAGCCTGCTTTTCGATGGACATGTTCTTGTGGATAACGCCCATGCCGCCTTCACGCGCGATGGCGATGGCGAGCTTGGCTTCGGTGACGGTGTCCATAGCGGCGCTCATGACCGGGATGTTCAGCTTGATCCCCTTGGCCAGTTCCACAGACAGATCCACCTCGCGGGGCAGCACTTCGCTCCTCTGCGGCACCAACAGTACGTCGTCAAACGTGAGGCCTTCCCGAATGTTCTTCAGCATAGTCTTACGCCCTCCTCTTCCCTTCTGTTCTCTTCCCGTTTTCCCTTTTTAAGCCGAACTTTCTCAGGTGATTTTATAAATTTTGATGATTTTATCACGCCCAAGGGCGCGTGTCAACACCTGTCATTCGGTAAATGCAGAACTTAACCGTCTTTTGCCGCCAACGCAACACTTCGCCCCCGCGCGCTCAGCCCAGCGCGCGCAGCGCCGCGGAGAGCGACCCCGCCGAGGGGAAAGCGGTCTCCGGCTGCAGCAGCACGGCCACCAGCCAGAACAGCAGCATGCACAGAAAAACGCCCACCGCGCACAGCACATAGGCCGGAAAATTGCGCTTCTTCCTGCGCCCGCGCTTGGAGAGCACGGCGTCGCGCTCAAACGCGCGGCAGACCGAGCTCATATCCGGGGCGACGGCGCCGCCCTCCAGCAGCCTGCGGCACATCTTCTCCAGAGAGCGCTCGAACGCCTCGGGCCGGGCCCCGGCTGCACGCGCCCGGAAGCGCGCCGCGGCCTCCTTTGCCTGCTCCGCGCTCATGCCCGCAGCCTGCGCCGCACGCGCAGGGGGCAGCGAAAGCCCATAGCGCAGCAGGAGATAGCGCTGCAGCTCCTTCTCTTCCATTTGAAAGCGGCTCAGCAGCGCGGAGAGCACCGGGTCCTCCACCACGGCCGTTCCCCCTGCGCCGTGCCAATCGCCCCTCTCCGCGTCCGTGAGGGGCATGTCGCGCAGCGTTTCCATGGCGCAGCTGCGCACAGCCCTGCGCAGCTGCTCGCGCAGCGCGCGCTTGTCGTGCAGCTCTCCTTCCAGATACACCTGCAAGAGCGCCTGCTGCAGCGCGCCCTCCGCCGCCTCCGCGTTGTCGGTGATCAGCAGCGCGCAATGGTACATTCCGTCCAGCAGCGGCCTGACGCGCTCGATAAACGCCTGCGGCGCAATATTCTGCCTGTTCACGAAAACCTCCCTGTATCGGCGATTGCATCAAAGATCGGCTTGAGACGGCCGTAGAGCTGCGCGTAGACGGGATAGACCCCCGCGTATGCCTGCGCCTGCCGCTCGTCCGGCTGATACGAGGCGCGCGCGCGCACCTTGCCCGCCGCGTCGGCATAGCCCGCAAACATGCCCACGCCCACGCCTGCGGCGATGGCCGCGCCGAGGCTTGTGGCCTCTCCCGCAGCGGCATGCACGCGCGTTTCCACGCCGCAAAGGCTCGCCAGCATCTGCGGCCAGAGCCCGCTCTTCGCGCCGCCGCCGGTGATCATCAGCGACTGCACGGGGCGTCCGCATTCGCGCATCACCTGCGCGCAGGTCGTCAGCGCAAAGGCGACGCCTTCGTAGATCGCCCGCGCGATGTGCCTGCGGTCGTGATAGAGCGAGAAGCCCACCAGCGAGCCGCGCGTGTTCGGATCCCAATAGGGCGTGCGCTCGCCCATGAGCGTGGGCAAAAACAGAACGCCCTCGCTGCCCGGCGCGATCTGGCGCGCCATGGCCTCCACTGTGCCAAAGTCCTTCTCGCCCAAAAGGTTCTCCAGCGCCCAGTTGTACGCCGAAGCCCCGCACTGCACCGTGCCGCAGGTGAGATAGCTCTGGCCGTCCATGTCCAGATAATTGAACACGCGCGCCTGCTCGTCCAGCAAGGGCTTGTCCGTCATCTGGCTTACCCATGCGCTCGAGCCGATGTAGCAATAGGCGTCGCCCGGCTTGCTCAGCCCCGCGCCGCGCGCCGTGCAGCTGCCGTCTCCGCCGCCCACGGCCACGGGCGTTCCTTCCAAAAGCCCGGTCAGCGCGGCGGCCTGCGCGCTCACGCAGTCGCTCACATCATGCCCGGGGCGGATCTGCGCCATGCGGCCCGCGTCCAGCCCGAGCTCGCGCAGCAGTCCCTCCGCCCAGCAGCCCCTGTTCACGTCGATGGCGATCGTCAGGGACGCGTCGGAGGCGTCGGTCGAATCGAAGCAGCCGGTGAGCTTGCCGTGGATATAATCCTTCGTGTTGAGGAATTTCTCCGCCCGCGCAAAGACCTCCGGCCGCTCGTCGCGCAGCCACAGGATCTTCGGCAGCATATAATGATGATCCAGCCGACAGCCCGTCAGCCGGTAAAAATCCTCCTCGGAGATCGCCGCGCGGATCTGCTCCAGCTGCGGCCATGCGCGCGAGTCGGAATGGATGATATTGTTCGCAAGGGCGCTGCCCTGCGCGTCCACGGGGATGCAGCCGTTCATCGTACCCGTCAGCCCTACGGCCGCGATGCTGCGCGCGGGCACGCGCCCGAGCAGCTCCCGGATGCAGCCGACGACCGCCGGCCAGATCTTCTCCATGTCCTGCTCCGCCCAGTTCGGCTGCGGATAGAGCGTGTCGTATGCACCGATCGTGCTCGCGCAGGCCTCGCCCGCCTCGTCGATCAGCGTCGCCTTGCAGCCCGTCGTGCCTGCGTCGCAGGTCAGGATATATTTCTTGTCCATTGAGACGTTCTCCCCTCGCGTTATGGTTCCCAAGGTCCGTTATTTTCCGCCGGTTATGCTTCTTTTGAGCCATACTTCGCCCGCCGAGGCGAACAAAACCGCGCACAGTGCGCACAGTGCAGCCGCGCCCAGCGAAGGCGCCATGCCCACGACGAGCCAATAGGCCCCGGCAAAGCACGGCGGCGCGGGCAGCCATGCCAAAATCGCCGGCACGCCCTTCACTGCGCAGCGAAAGGCCAGAAACGCGCCCAGCGCCGGCTGCAGCAGCCAGATGCACGCGCCGTGTACCAGCCCAAGCGCGCGCCCGCTGAGAAAAAACGCGCAGCACGCGGCGGCGACGCCCAGCAGCGCCATGCCCAGCGCCTGCGCGAAGAGCGCCCATGCGGCAGGATGCTTCTTTTTCAATTTCTTCCTCCTGCGTCCTTCTTTGTTTCTCCATTCCATTATACAATCTCCAAAGCCGCGCGGCAATAGCCATTTGCTGCATTACATGCCCATATATACTGCTTATAGTCACCCATGCAATTGTTATCAATTTATGGTTTTCTTTACTATAAGAATTAATATGTACTAAAAGGCCGTTCTAAAGACCGGCGTTGTCGAATATACTTAACATAGGAAAATCCATAAAAAACGTAATGCCGGAATAAACAAAAGAAGGGTTGGATTTCAGTGGATTACAAGGCACTCGGAACGCGCATCCGGGCCAAACGAAAGGAACGGCACATCACGCAGTCTGCTCTTGCGGAAATGGCCGATATCTCCCTGAGCTTTTTAGGGCATATCGAGCGCGGCTCCCGCAAGGCAAGCCTGGAAACGATCATCGCCCTGTGCAACGCGCTGCACGTCTCCCCCACCTATCTGCTGCAGGAATCTCTCAGCCAAGAGGCGCTGGGCGAGAGCCACGCCACGCGCAAGGAGATCATCCAGGAGCTGTCCATGTCCGTGTTCGAGCGTCTGCGTGAATGGGACGGCGAAAACTAAAAAACAAAGCAACGCAAAAAAACAAGCCCGGAGCCGGCACGGCCCGGGCTTGTTCTTTTTTCAATGTTCGCGCGGCTCTCAGAGCGCCTTGAGGAAATCGAACTGCGCAAAGCGGCTGCGCAGCTGCGCCTTCTCCTCCTGCGAGAAGCGCGGCATGGGCCTGTTCGTCTCGCCCACGTCGAAGCCCTGCATCTCCAGCAGCACCTTCACGGCGGCGATGACGTTGCCCGAATTGATCATGATCTCGATCACGTCGTTCGCCTTCATCTGCAGGCGCACGGCTTCGATCATATCGCCCCTCTGCACGGCGTCGTACAGCGCCACATAGAGGCTGGGCATGTTGTTGTAGGTGGAGCCGATGCCGCCGTCCGCGCCCATCTGCAGGCCCAGCGCCAGCATCTCGTCCGGCCCGTTGATGATGTTGATGTTGCCGCCGTCGATCTTCTTATAACGGCTCATGAGGTAATAATTCGGGTTGGTATATTTCATGCCCACGAAGCCGGGCAGCGCGAGCATCCGCTCGATGGTGCTCACCGGCACCGGGGCGCCCGCCAGCGGAGAGGCGTACACCATCAGCGGCATGCCCTCGCCCGCTTCCGACATCGCCGCATAATATTCCACGATGCCGTCCTGATCGTATTTATAGAAGAACGGGGGCACGGAGGCCAGCCCGTCCAGACCGATCTCCCGGCTGTGCTTTGCCAGCATGCGCACGGTGGCGAGGTCCGTCGCCGCGATGTGGTTGATGATCTTCAGGCCCTTGGGCGCGGCGTCCTTGACCAGCTCGGCAAACTCCATGCGCGCGTTCCGGTCGATGGTGACGCCCTCGCCGGTGCCGCCGAGGATATAATAGCCCGTGATGCCCGTCTTTCCCAGCGCCTTGACGAGCTTTTCCGCCTCCGCCTTGCGCAGGCTGCCGTCTTCGTTCACAGGCGTGACCAACGCAGGCATGATGCCCTTGAATACGATACGATCCATTCTTCGCTTCCTCTCCTATCCTTCGATCGTCCATTTCGTCCAGAGGATGCTCGTCTTCTCGTCGCCCTCTGCCTTTTGATAATACACCGTCAGGATCGAGCCGTCGGCCAGCTCCACCGAGCAGGGGTAGCCCAGATCGCCGTCCGGCCCGTCGTCGCGCAGGATGAGCTCCTCGCCCCAGCTCGCGCCCTCGTCGAGGCTGATCCTCGCCCGCTGGCCGTAGCCCGGGTGCCGCCAGCCGTAGGTCATCACCCACGCGCCGGAGGAATGGCGCAGGATATGCGGCGGCGAGCCGTGGATGTCCATATCCTCCGCCGTCGTCCATGTCTTGCCGCCGTCGCGCGAGAGCGTCTGAAAAATGCCCAGATTGCCGCCCTGCTCCTGCGGGTAATGATAGCGGATGTAGCCGCGCAGCGTGCCGTCGGCGCATTCCGCCGCATGCGGCTCATGGAACTGGCCCACGTCCGCTCCCTCCGGCAGCGGCACAACGCCGATCTCGCGCCAGCTCTCGCCATTGTCCTCGCTCACGGCGCAGGCGACCTGCGCGAAGGGGCGGTCGTCCCCCTGCGGGAACTGCTTGCCCAGATACAGGAGCCTGCCGTCCCCGAGCACGATCGGCCCGTGCGGCGAGGAGACGGGGCTTCTCCTCTTCGCATGCCAGCTCCGGCCGTCCTCGCTGTACATCGTCCAGCTGCCCCGGTGCGCGGCGGCGGTCTCGTCGTCGAGCTCGTCCATCGCCCTGCCCATGGGCGCGAATTCCTCCGCAGAATACTCCCGGGCGAGCTGCTCGCGGAAAATGCGCGGATCGAGCGTGAACCATGTGGCCAGCAGGCCGCCCTGCGGCAGCGCGACCAGCCCCACGTCGCGGTCGTCCAGAGGCGAATCCTGCGCGACTACAGGCTCGCCAAAGCCCTGTTCCGGGCTGCCGTACCAGAGCACCGTCTTGCCCCACGGGTCGACATGCCTGCTGCGCAGGCCGGAAGCGCCCACCGCGACCGTGCCGTCCGGCAGCACCGCCGCGGACGGCCAGCCAAAGTATCCGCGCGGCTGATCCGCCATGCGGCAGACCACGCCGTGCTGCGCCTGAACATGCTTTGCCATCTTCATTATCCTCTCCTGCATTCATCGGGGGCGGGCGCTCGCCCGCCCCTGCTGCCTGTATGCTCGCTTATCCTTCCTCGCCCAGCGCCGCGCGGAACCCCGCCAGCACCTCTTCCGGCGTGTACTGGCCGTTCGGACCCGGGCTCAGTTCAAAGAGGAACGGCCCGCGATAACCGGCCTGCTGCAGCCCCAAGAAGATCTGCTTCCACGGCACGATGCCCTTGCCGGGCAGCCAGTGCCGCTCGTTAATGCCGTCGTAATCGGAAAGATGCGTGGTGACGACGTGCGGCGCGAGCAGCTCCAGGAATTTCTCATGGCTGTCGCCCAGCAGGTGGTTCACGTCAAAGCAGATCTCCACGCCCGCCGCGAGCATCATTGCGCGGGTCTCAATGGAGGTATTGGCCAGACACGAGCGCGGCAGATCTTCCAGCGCGATGCGCGCGCCGTATTTCTTCGCGTGCTCGTCCAACTCGCGCATGGACTGGATGGACCTCGCCACGCGCACGGGCCTCTGCTCCGGCGCGACCGGCTCCAGACAGCCGTGCAGCACATATTTGCGCGCGCCCCAGCCGGCCGTCAGGTCGATCACCCGCTTGAGCGAAGCGACGACCGCGTCCCGCTCCTCCTCGTCGTAATGCGCCACATCCCAACCCTTGCCAAAGGGCAGATGCACGCTCCATACGCACAGCTTCTCCGCGCGGATAGCCTCGACCAGCGCCTCTTTCTGCGCCACGAGCTTCTCTTCCTCGCCCCTGCACATGGGGTTGTCCACATCCTCTTCCAGCCCCTTGGGGATACCCACTTCAAAATGCGTAAAGCCAAGCGCGGCGAATGCATGCACATCCTCCACGGGACGATTGGTGATCGAGATCCCTAACGGCACTTCATACCCCAGCAGTTTCATCCGGCTCACTCCTCTGTTATGCGTTGGTTATACCTACTCCCTATGATAATCTCCGCTCCGCCCAAAAGCAATATTTTTCCGTCAAAAATTCCTTCCCCCTTTACGAACGGCTGGTTTTCCACTACAATCGAAAGTAGAACAACACAGCAATGGGGAGGATGCAGCCATGTCTCAAAACGCAAACGAACGCCCCGGCAGCCTCGTGCGGCGCGCGCTGGTCTTTGCGCGGCGCTACGGCCTGCGCGCCGTTCCCCGGGCGCTCGACAAGCTCTGTCTGCGGCTGTTTTATGATTACGACCGCGACTGGGGGCGGCTCCTTTGCCCGGGCGAGGCCGAACTTGCCCGCCAGCGCAGCGCGCCCCCGCCCGCAGGGCTCATCAGCGTCCTCGTGCCCGTCTACAACACCGACCCGGCCATGCTGCGCGCGCTGGTCGATTCCCTGCTCGCGCAGACCTACCCGCATTGGGAGGCCTGTCTCTATGACGATCGCTCGCCCAAGCCCGAGATCGCGCCGCTCCTGCGCGAACAGGCGCAGCGGGACGGACGCATCCGCATCTTTTGCGGCGAGCGCAACCAAGGCATTTCCGGCAGCACCAACAGCGCCGCAGCCGAGGCGCGCGGCGAGTGGCTCGCCCTGCTCGACCACGACGACCTGCTCACCCCGGACGCGCTCTTCTGCCTCGCGCAGACGATCGTGCAGCAGCAGCCGGATCTCATCTATTCCGACGAGGACAAAATCAGCGAGGACGGCGCGCATTATGAAATGCCGCATCTCAAGCCCGATTTCTGCCCGGACAACCTGCGCTCCGGCAATTATTTCTGCCATTTTATGGCCCTGCGCAGATCCCTCTATGAGCAGGTGGGCGGGCTGCGCGCGGCCTTCAACGGCTCGCAGGACCACGACCTCGCCCTGCGCTGCATCGAGCGCACACAGAAGATCGCACATATCCCGCGCGTGCTCTATCACTGGCGCGTCGTGGGCTCCTCCGTGAGCCATTCCAACATCATGAAATGCGTGGACGCCTCCGCCCGCGCCGTGCAGGAGCACATCGGGCGCATCGGCTGGCCGGGCGAGGTCACCTACGACGAATTCGGCACTCTGCGCCTGCACTATGCCATACCGGGCGACCCGCTCGTCAGCGTGCTCTGCGCGCAGGAGAGCCTATCCCCGCAGGCTTTGCGGGCGTTCGGCCGCAGGCGCGTCGAATTCCTCGGCGTGCCCGCGCAGGGAAACCGCTGGGCCGCCCTCAACAGCGCCGCACGGCGCGCCAAGGGCAATTATCTGCTCCTGCTCGATCCCTCCGCCGCGCCGCTGACCGAAGGCTTCCTCGACGAGCTGCTCATGTATGCCCAGCGCGACGACGTCGGCGCGGTCACGCCGCTGATGTGGGACCGACGCGGGCGCATCACGCACGCAGGCTTCGCCGTCGGCATGCGCGGCGGCGCGCTCTGCCGCGAGGAGGGCAGCAACCGAGAGATCTTCGGCTGGCATTCCATGCTGAAAAAATCGCACAACGTCGCCGCCGTATCCGCCGCCTGCGCCCTGATCCGCCGCGACCATTTCCTTCCCTTTGACGAGCGCTTCTCCGGCGGGCTTTGCGCGGTGGAGTGGTGCATCCGGCTGCAAAAGGCCGGCCTGCGCCACGTCTACACCCCGCACGCCGCCGCCCAATGCGAAAACCGGCAGCTCCTGCTGCTCGGGCGCAGGCGAAACGCCCGCGATCTCTCTATGCTCGCGTCTTTGCACGGCGGCGCCCTGCACGACCCCTGTTATTCCCCCCTGTTCTCGCGCAGCAAAGCCGACGGGCGCATCCGCCGCAGATAACAAAAAGCAGTCCGTTCGGACTGCTTTTTTCGATCCTAAAAATTATTTTCGCAAAGGCCTTTGGCCGGATCAACGGGGCGGCTGTTCAACATCGCAGCTGCATCTCGCCCTTTCGACAGCGGATGCCCTCCGTGCATGGGGCGACAGGCCGCGCAAGCCAAGCGGCGCATCGCACTGCTCGAGCGAGCGATCGAAAAGCTCATCGAGCGCTTGAAAGCCGCCAAGGCCAAGTAACAACCGTGGCCGCCCCTCTTTCCAAACAAAGGCGGCCACAATCCCTTCGACCGGGGCAGGGTCTCCCTGCAGCCCTTCCCCATTATACCGCACATGCAGGCAGCACTGGAACACCCTGCATATTTATCCAATACACTTCCCTGCAATCCGGCGAAGTTGACGTCTTCTGCGCGCGTATCTGCTCTCGATCCTACTTGCGCCGTTTTTGATGGCGATCCGTCAAATCTAAAATGTATATTGAACCGCGCATTCGATTTTGCTATCAGGCAGTGAAGAAGATCTTCCTTGCGATAAAAACCGAGCCGGTTTCTTCGAAACCGACTCGGTAAATGGCTCCCCAGGTAGGGCTCGAACCTACAACAACTCGGTTAACAGC
>JAUMYC010000243.1 GCA_030528845.1 Eubacteriales bacterium | reverse complement strand
AGCACCGTCTTGCCCGCCTTGGGCTGCGAGACGATCAGCGCCCTCTGCCCGCGGCCGATAGGCGCGAGCATGTCGATCACGCGCAGCGCCATATCGCTCTTGCCCTGCGGGTTTTCCAGCCGGATGCGCTCCTGCGGATAGACGGGCGTCAGATCCTCAAAGCGGGGGCGGCGCATGGCCTTTTCCGGCGGCTCGCCGTTGATCCGGTCGATGTACAAAATCGCGTTGTAGCGGTCTCCCTCGCGCTGCGGGCGCGTTCTGCCCGTGACGAGATCGCCCGCGCGAAGATTGAAGCGGCGGATCTGCGCCGCAGAAACATAGACGTCCTTCGTCCCCTGCTGATAATTCTCCGCGCGCAAAAAGCCGTAGCCCTCCGGCATCGGCTCGAGCACGCCGCCGCCCGTCGCGCAATCTCCCGCCGCAAGCAGATCGCTCACCTCGCGGGTGACCTGCGCGGGATCCTGCGGGACATAGCTGCGCCGCACAAAGCGCGGCTGCTCCGTCCGCGGATATGCGGGCCGCTCTGCATTCTGCACAGGGCGCGCCGCCCACGGGGGCATTTTTTCGCCCGCCTGCGGTTCACCGACAGGCTGCGCTTGCGGCTTGACCGCCTGCGCTATCTTTTTTCTCTCTTGCGTATCGTTTGCAGGCTGCTCTGCCTTTTCGCTCACTTGCGATTCATCGACAGACCGCGCCGGTTTTTCGCCCGCTTGCGGCTCAGTGACAAGCCGCGCCGGCGGCTCGGGCGACTGCCCTAATTTACCACTTAACTGCGCCGGTTTTTCGTCTGTCTGCGCCTTGTTTTCGCTCGGCTGCGCAGCGCGGTCGGCCCGCTCGTTTTTCCGCGGGCGTCCCCTCTTCGCCTTTACAGCGGGCGCGCTTGTTTCGGTTTGTTTTTTCTGCTGTAGCTTTTGCTCTGCCGAGTGCTGTGCCTGCGCCTGACGCGCGGCGAGCTCTCCGGCCCGCTTGTTTTCCACTTCGAGCAGAAGCTCCACGATCCTCGCCTTGTTTGCCCCGGCCGGGATGCGGATCTGCTCCTCCTTTGCCAAAGCCCGCAGCTGCGCTACGGTCTTTTCATGCAAAAGCCTATAATCCATTCTTTTCCTTTCTTTTTGCGGCGCCCGGCTCAGCCCTTGACGCCGAAGCAGACGTCGCGCGTCACGGCCTGTTCGACCCAATGCGCGAGTCCTTCATATTCCTCTCCCTGCGCGGGGATAAAGCCCGCCTGTTCCATCTGCCGCAGGACGGCATGACGCGAAAGCGTGTTCGTATTGAACGACAGCGCGACGACGCCGCCCTGTGTGAGCGCGGCCCTGCACGCGGGCAGCGTGCGCTCCAGCAGCGCTTCCATGCCGGAGATCTTCCTGCCGGCGGTGGGCGCGTGCTGCACGCCGTAGGGCAGGTCTGCCGCGATGATATGCGCCTTGCCCTTGCCGTATACCTGCGCCGTGAGCGACGCATCCGCCGCAGCAAAGCGCGCCTCGCCCTGTTCCTGCGCCAAAATTGCGCGCACGGCGACGCCCTTTCCCGGAGGCACCGTCATGCTCGACTGCCTCTGGCTGTGTTTTTTTCTGTGATACTCGAGATATTTCTTATAAAACTGCGCCGCCTCGTTGACGGAGGCGTTGTCGGCATCGAGGCCGAAGGCATCCCAGCCCATGTTCAGGGCCTCGAACAGCGCGGTGCCCTTGCCGCACATCGGGTCGATCAAACGCGGCCTTTCTCCGGCCTTGGGCTTGCACTGCATCGTGAGATAGGCCATATGCAGCATAAACCGCGTGAACCGCTCGTTCGTCTTGCCTTTATACTTGAGGATGCCGGAAAGGTCCTCGCCGAGACACGCGGGCGCAGGGCCCGTCAGCGGCCGAAGCAGGCCGTCGGCAGTGTATTCGCAAAGCAGATACAGGCTCGAATGCGCGCTGAGCATCCGCAGCACCGGTTCGTTCGCCTCCGGCGCTTCAAACACCAGACAGCGCGCGCCGGCAACGGAGACAAATTCCGGACCGAACGCCTCGGCCGGAAGCTGTGCAAAGGCGCTTTTGAGCGTGCGCAGCATTTCCTTTTGGGCCAGCGGTTCGATCGCTTCCTGATAACGGGCATTGGCATGCGGCCAGATGAGCATGGCGTAGCGCATGTGCGTCCCCTCTATTCTATTATAAATTCTATGCGGTAAAACCATCGGATATGAAAAAGTATAACAGGAAATGAACGATAAAATGCACCACAAAAGAAAAAGCTCCGAAAAAAACCTTGGCTGCAGACGAGCACGCCTGCAGCCATTGTTTATCCGGAACTTACCACTTGCGCTTGCGGGCAGCCTCGGCCTTCTTCTTACGCTTTACGCTGGGCTTTTCGTAATGCTCCCTCTTCCTGGCTTCTGCGAGGATGCCGGAACGGGCAGTCATACGCTTGAACCTTCTCAGAGCGCTCTCCAGCGATTCGTTATCGCGAATACGTACTTCAGACACTTAGTTTTCCCTCCCCTCGCACGATTGCTGGCATAAATGCCACTGTGGCCTTGGGGTACGCCACCCGTCTATTATAACGCATGACCCACCGGTTCGTCAAGATATCTGGTGCGTTAAGTCCTTCGAAACTGTGACAGCTTTGCAAACAATCAGTTCATTTTTTCGGAAAGCTGCTCGCCGCCGAGCAGATGGAAGTGCAGATGCTTGACGCTCTGCGCGCCATGCTTTCCGCAGTTGGTGACGATGCGGAATCCGTCGGCAGCCACGCCCTCCTGCTTTGCGATGACGACGGCCGCCTTGAAGACCTCTGCCGCCGCCTCTCCCTTTTCCTCCAGCGCCAGCGCGTCGTCCATATGCGCCTTGGGGACGATCAGCACATGCACGGGAGCCTGCGGGGCGATGTCGCGGAAGGCAAAGACGTGTTCGTTTTCAAACACCTTCGCAGAGGGGATCTCGCCGCGGATGATCTTGCAGAAAAGACAGTTTTCCATAATGCATTCGCTCTCCTTTTCTTAGAGGACCTCGCCCCCGGCGGTCTTGCCTTCGGCGGAGAGGATCCTGACTGTTTTCAGTTCGCCCGGCTGCGCCTTTGCGCGCACGCGCACATAAGAGCGCGTATAGCCGGCGCACAGGCCGTCCCCGCTCTGCGTCTCAAAGAGCACTTCCTCTTCGTTTCCGACCGTAGCTTGGACGTATGCCTGTTCCAGTTCGTTCCCGACTGCGATGAGGCGCTTCGCGCGCGCCTGCTTGAGGGCGTCGCTGAGCTGACCGGGCATGCGGTCGGCCACGGTGCCCTTCCTGCGGGAATACGGGAAGACATGGATGCGCGCAAAGCCGATCTTTTTGACAAACT
>JAUMYC010000242.1 GCA_030528845.1 Eubacteriales bacterium | reverse complement strand
TCGCCGTCCTCCTTCGCCGCGCGGATGACCTGCGCCATCTCGGCGGCGGCGCGCTCCTCCAGCACGGGCAGCGCACCCGGCAGCACGGCGTCTATCTCCGGCTGCATCGGGTCAAAGCGACGATCAAACGCCGGGCCGATCTGCAGGATATGCGCGCCGATGCGCACGCCCCGTTCTTCGAGGATCTGCAGACAGAGCGCGCCCGCAAGGCACAGGGGGGCCGTCAGCCTGCCGGAAAAATGCCCGCCGCCGCTGGCGTCCTGCGCGTTGTTATAGCGCAGACGCGCGGTGAAATCGGCATGGCCGGGGCGCGGGATATCCCGAAAGGGCGCATAATCGCCCGAGCGCTGCGAGGTGTTGCGGATGATCGCCGCAAAGGGCGCGCCGCAGAACGCGCCGTCCGCCATGCCGGAGAGGATCTCAAACTGATCCGCCTCCTTGCGCGCGGTGGCGAATTCGCTCTTGCCGGGGGCCCGGCGCGCCATGAACGCGCGCACGCGCTCCAGATCCGGCTTGAACCCCGGGGGCAGGCCTTCGATCGTCACACCGATCGCGGCGGAATGCGACTGCCCGAAGATGGAAACGCGGACGCTGCCGCCAAAGGAACTGCTCATTTTTCTCTCACGCCTCCCTCAGCCCGAACAGGGGCAGGTCTTCATAAAAGCCGGGATACGATTTCGCGGCGCATTCCGCGCCCAGCACGCGCACCGGCCCTGCGCAGATCGCCGCCGCGCAGGAGGCGGCCATGGCGATTCGGTGATCTCCGAACGAATCCACCTCGCCCCCGGCCAGCTTTTCGCCCGCCGTGCCTGCGATGTGGATGCTGTCGCCCTCCGACCATGCCCGCGCGCCGAAGCTGCGCAGCATGGCCAGCGCGCTCTCGATGCGGTCGCTCTCCTTCAGGCGCAGCCGGCCCGCGTTTTCGATGACCGTCTCGCCCTGCGCGACCGCACCCATGATGCAGATGGCCGGGGCCATGTCCGGGATGGGGCTGATATCCACGCGGCAGGCGCGCAGCGGCCCTCCCTGCACGCAGGCGCGCCCCTGCGACATCTCCGCCTGCGCGCCGAAGCTGCGGATGACCTGCAGCACGGCCTTGTCGCCCTGTGTGGAATGCTCGTTCAGCCCCGCGATGCGCGCGCAGCCGCCGCTTGCCGCCGCAGCGCACAGCGCAAAGGCCGCGTTGGACCAGTCGCCCTCTGCGGCGATCTCTCCCGGGGAGACGAAGCTCTGCCCGCCGGGGCAGCGCAGCTCGTTTCCGCTGCGCTCGATGCGCACGCCGAACGCGCGCACGCTCTCCAGCGTCAGATCCACATAGGCGGCGGATTCCAGCGCGCCCTCGATGCGCAGCAGGCAATCCTCGCCCGTCAGCGGCATGGCAAAGAGCAGCGCCGTGATATACTGCGAGGACACGTTGCCGGGCAACACGAATTCGCCCCCGCGCAGCCCGCCGCCGACCAGCACGCGCGCGCTGCTCAGCCCGCTCACCTGCGCGCCGTGCGCCTCCATCTGCGCGGTCAGCTCGCGCACCGGGCGCTGCGGCAGCCTGCCGGAGAGCAGAAACTCGGCCTGCGTGCCCAGCGCGCACGCGACCGGCAGCAAAAAGCGATAGGTCGAGCCGCTCTCGCCGCAATCCAGCAGCGCGCGCTCCGCGCGCCGCCCGCCGACGCCCTGCACGCGGATGCTCCCGCTGCCGCGCTCGATCTGCGCGCCCAGCGCCGAAAGACAGCGGCAGGTGGCGTCGATATCCTCGCACAGCGCGCCGTGGCGGATGAGCGTCTCCCCCTGCGAGAGCGCGGCGCAGATGAGCAGCCTGTGCAGATGCGATTTGGACGCCACGGCGGGCGCCTCTCCGCAGACCGTTCCGGGCAGGATCGTCTTTATCATGCCTGCAAGCCTTCTTTCAGCAGTTCTTTCGCTTCCTCCAGCGGCACCTTGCGCAGTTCACATTGGCCGCGCCCGCGCAGCAGCACCAGCGTCAGCCCGTCCGGCAGCCGCTTTTTGTCCGAGAGCATCGCGTCAAAGAGCTCCTCCGCGCAATAGGGCGTGGTCGTGGGAAGGCCGAGCGCTTCCAGCGCGGCGATCAGCTCCCGCGCGCACTGCGCCTCGCACATCCCCCTCCCGGCACAGGCGCGCGCCATCGCCGCCATGCCGATGGCCACGGCCCTGCCATGCGGCACGGTAAAGCCGCTGATGGCCTCCACCGCATGCCCGAAGGTATGCCCAAAGTTCAAAATCTGGCGGATGGCGTTATCGCGTTCGTCCTGCTCGACGACCTGCCGCTTGATCTCCACGCAGCGCCGGATGATCTCCCCGGCGTTTGCGCGCGCCTCGCCGCACAGCTGCAAAATGGACCAGTCCCAGATCGCGGCGTATTTCACGACCTCGGCCATGCCGTCGATGAAGATCTCCTCCGGCAGCGTGCGCAGCAGCTCCGGGTCGATCAGCACCAAGTCCGGCTGATAAAACGCGCCGCACAGATTCTTGCCGGCGGGCAGGTCGATGGCCGTTTTGCCGCCCACGGAGGAATCCACGCAGGCGAGCAGGCTCGTCGGGACCTGCACGAGGTTCACGCCGCGCAGGTACGTCGCCGCGGCAAAGCCCGCCAGATCGCCCACCACGCCGCCGCCCAGCGCCACGACCGCATCCTTGCGGGTGAGCCGATGCTCGGCCAGAAAATTGATCACTTCAAAATAGGTATGGATGTTTTTGGAGGCCTCGCCGTGCGCAAAGGCCATGCGCGCCACGCGCAGCCCGGCCCCGCGCAGAGAAGCCTCCAGCGCGTCGCCGTAGAGCGCGTCTACGATGTCGTCCGAAACGATGGCGCAGGTCTTGCCGGGCAGCGCCTGCGCGATGATCTCCCCCGCGCGCTGCAAGAGCCCCCGCTCGATGCGGATCTCGCTCTGCCTCTCCATCAGCCGTCGACCTCCTTTTTGATGCGGCTGCCCTCGGCCAGCATGTCATACAAGCCCTGCCTGTCCTTCGCGGCGATGGCGTCGCGCATGCGCTGCATCGTGTCGATGAAGCAGTCCAGCTCCTCGCTGAGGTATTCGCTGTTTTCCAAAAAGAGCTCCGTCCACATGCTCGGGTTGAGCCATGCCACGCGCGTCAGATCGCGATAGGAGCCGGCGGAAAAGCCGTGGTGCTCGCGCGCGGTGGGGTTTTGGATGTACGCGGAGGAAACGGCGTGCGCCATCTGCGAGGTAAAGGCGATCACGCGGTCGTGCTCCTCGGCGGTACAGACGGAATAGCGCCCGAAGCCCGCCGGGTCGAGCAGCTTCTGCACGCGGGCGAGCAGCGCGATGTCGTCGCGCACCGGCGGCACGAT
>JAUMYC010000241.1:128-3332 GCA_030528845.1 Eubacteriales bacterium | reverse complement strand
ATTAGATATACCCCTAATTGAGGGGTGCAGGGGGAATCATTCCCCCTGCCGGGGTCTGGGGCAGAGCCCCAGCAGGGTTTCCAAAGGGGCGGAGCCCCTTTGGCGGGAGTGCAGGGGGCAGCGCCCCCTGCCATAGGCGCAAGCGCCGCAGCGCTTGCGCAACGGGAGTGCAGAGGGCAGAGCCCTCTGCATGGGGTCCGGGGCGGAGCCCCGGCGTCCCCCGAAAACATTCTCACGCAAAAAGAAAGGATACCACATGCTTTTGTTTGACGCGCACGCCCATGTGGCGGACGAACGATTTGACGAAGACAGGGCGGAGGTCATCAGCCGCATGGCGCAGGCGGGCGTTGCCAAATGCATGCTCTGCTGCGACCCGACCGACGAGCCCTTCCGCGTGCAGGAGACCTTCCGCCTCGCCGCCGAGACGGACGCCTTCTATTGCGCCATAGGCCTGCACCCGCACAACGCGAAGGACTGGTCCGACGCGACCGAACAGGCCATCCGAGCGCATCTGCAAAAAACGCGCTGCATGGCCCTCGGAGAGATCGGGCTGGATTATTATTACGACACCTCCCCGCGCGAGGCGCAGCGCGAGGCCTTCGCGCGCCAGCTGGACATGGCCTACGAGCTGGACAGGCCCGCCGTGCTGCACATCCGCGACGCGTTCGGCGACGCGATGGACATCCTCGGCGCGGCGTATAAGGCCGGGCGGCTGCCCGACTGCCAGATGCACTGCTTCTCGGGCAGCTGGGAAACGGCGAAGCAATGCCTCAGTATGGGCATGGTTATCTCCTTCTCCGGCTCGGTCACGTTCAAAAACGGCGTGAAGCTGATCGAAACGGCGCAGAATACGCCCATCGACCGCATTCTTGTCGAGACGGACTGCCCCTATCTCTCTCCCGAACCCAAGCGCGGCCGCCGAAACGAACCCGCGCACGTGGCCTATACCGCCGCGCGCGTGGCGCAGCTGCGCGGCATGGACGAAGAGGAATTTGCGCAGGCTTCCTATGCAAACGCCTGCCGGTTCTTCCGCATTTCCGACTAAAGGAGCGCAGCATGCAGGAAAGATATTCGCGCAACGTGCGCCTCTTCGGCGAAGAGGCGCAGAAAAAAATCTCCGAAAGCTCGGTGGCGGTGTTCGGCGTGGGCGGCGTGGGCTCCTATGCCGCTGAGGCGCTCGCCCGCGCGGGCTTCGGGCGCATGCTCTTTGTGGACGGCGACTGCGTGGAGGAATCGAACATCAACCGCCAGCTCGTGGCCGACTACGAGACCCTCGGCCGCCCGAAGGCCGAGGTCATGGCCGAACGCGCGCGCAGGGTGAACCCGGACTGCCGGGCCGAGGCCATGCAGCTCTTTTTCGACGAGCAGACCGCCGCGCAGATCGATCTTTCGCAGTATGATTACGTCGTGGACGCCATCGACAGCATGGCGAGCAAGATCCTGCTCATCACCGCCGCGCAGCAGGCCGGCTGCAAAGTCGTCTCCGCCATGGGCGCGGGCAACAAGCTGGATCCGACCCGCTTCGAGATCGCCGATATTTACGAGACGACCGTCTGCCCGCTGGCGCGCGTGCTGCGGCGCGAGCTCAAAAAGCGCGGCGTGGAAAAGCTGCCCGTCGTCTATTCCAGGGAGGAGCCGCGCGTGAGGGCCGTGCCGCCGGGCTCGGTCTCGTTCGTGCCCTCCGCCATGGGCCTCGCGCTCGCTTCCGCCGTCGTGAACGATCTTTTGGCGGAAGGATGATGGCGTTAGGGGCCTTTCTTTCGGAAAAGAAAGGCCCCTAACGCATCCTCCCCAAAGAAACCGATTCGGAAATACGCACCTTGGAAGTATTGCGTGAAAGCGGCTTGTGTGCTCAGCCAATCATAAATGCCGGATCCGAATTGCGGTTTTCAACGGGGAGCAATCCACTTACGGGCATGCGCCTATCCGTAGGGGCGACCCTTGCGGTCGCCCGCTCTCTGCTCTCTCCCGTTCGACGCGAAGGATACGGGCTGGCACAAGGCCAGCCCCTACAGACTTCGTTATATCCCACGGACGTGCGCCTATCCGTAGGGGCGACCCTTGCGGTCGCCCGCCCCTTCTCTTGTCCGATCCCTTGGGCGTTCTCCCCCCCCACACAGGAGGTACTCAAATGAAAAAATGTGTATGCTTTGGTGAAATCCTGCTCCGCCTCTGCCCGCCGGACGGCACCCGCATCGGCCAGACGGAGCACCTGACCATGACCTTTGCCGGCGCGGAGGCCAATGTCGCCGCCTCGCTGAAAAATTACGGGCTGGATGCGTCCTTTGTGACCAAACTGCCCAAGGACAACGCCGTGGCCGAGGCCTTCCTCTATCAGATGCGCGGCTTTGGCGTGGACACGAGCGACATCGCCTTCGGCGGCGAGCGTATGGGCCTGTTCTTTCTGGAGCAGGCGCTCTCCGTGCGCCCGGCCAAGGTGCTCTACGACCGCAAAAACTCCGCCATCGCCAACATTCGCCCCGGCGATATCGACTGGGATAAGGCCTTTGAGGGGGCGAGCTGGTTCCATTGGTCCGGCATCACGCCCGCGCTGAGCGAGGCCTGCGCGCAGGAGACCATGGCCGCCTGCCGCATCGCCAAGTCTAAGGGCATCAAGATCAGCTGCGATCTCAACTATCGCAAGCCCCTCTGGACGCCCGAGCAGGCGCAGAAGACCATGACCCCGCTCATGCCCTATGTGGACGTGATCATCGCCAATGAATCCGAGCCCAAGGACCTCTTCGGCATGACCGCCCCCGCCGATCTGTACGAAAACGGCCAGCTGACCAAAGAGGGCTATGTCTACCTCGCCGAGAAGATGACCGGCGAGTTCGGCAGCGCAAAGTGCGGCTTTGCCATCCGCGAAAAGAACGCGGCGCGCGATTATATCTGGTCCGGCCTGCTCTACGACCGCGCGACCGGCAAAACGCACGCCACCAAGAAATATCCGCTCACGATTGCGGATCGCATCGGTGCGGGAGACGCCTTCTCCGCCGGGCTCGTGGCTGCGCTCATGCAGGACAGGGACGACGATTACGCCGTGCGCTTTGCCACAGCCGTCTCCGCCTACAAGCACACCTTTATGGGCGATTTCAACCGCGTGACCGTCGCCGAGGCCGAGGCTATCATGTAAGCACGGGGGGCTGCGTTAGGAGCCCCTGGGGGGGGGGGGGGGGCCCCCCCGGCCCCCCCCCGCCGCGGGCT
>JAUMYC010000241.1:0-118 GCA_030528845.1 Eubacteriales bacterium | reverse complement strand
CGAGGAGGCAGGGGGCGCTGCCCCCTGCACCCCCGTTGCGCAGCGCTGCGGCGCCGCACCCATGCAGGGGCGCTGCCCCTGCACCCCGCCAGAGGGCGCTGCCCTCTGGACACCCGCT
>JAUMYC010000240.1 GCA_030528845.1 Eubacteriales bacterium | reverse complement strand
ACCTCGTCTTTTTCACACACACGCCTCATATGCTGATCCTGCCTCCTTTTGGCGCTCTTTGCCCGCGCTGTTGTGCTTTGAAAAATCGTCACAGCCGCTTTTCGATCTCGCGCCAGGAATGCGTCGTCAGGCTGCACTTGTCCAAATCTCTCGAGAGGCCTTCCCACAGCCGATACGGCATGGTCAGGGAGAGATAATGCTCCAGCGGCGCATAGCGCTGCGAAATATCAAACAGGCCCATGACCGCCATCGGGCGCGCCTCGTCGATTTGCTGTGCGCCGAAGAGGATCGACTGGCACGCGGAGCAATACGGGGCGATCGTGTTGTATGCCTCTCCGTTGTGCGAGCCGAGCATGCCCACTACCGCGGCGAGCTGATCCGGCTTGAGGAACAGATAGACCAGATCGGGCGTGCCGATCGCCTCCCAGCGGCTCATCGGCGCGAAGACGATCCTCGGATATGCTCTCTGCGAATACGGAAGCGCCTTGCTCCAGCGGTCTGCCAGCTCTTCCGTGCAGAAGAAACGCTCTCCCTCCTTCATGAACTCCGGCATGCCGGGAGGGGCGTCTTCTCCGTAGCCCTGAGAGAGCAGCTTGCGGATGCTCGGGTTGAGCCGGGCAAAGCCGTCGCCGAAGCAGCAGCCCGTCGCGCCGCCCGCGCAGTTGCAGCTCTTTTCGTCCATGGAGATCACCTTACCCGCCGACGCGGCCATCAGTAGCGGGATCACGCAATTGCGCTTCTCCGGGGAAGCGTCCATGTCGCATCGCGCGGTCGTATTGGCAAAGAAGACGCCCACGGGTTCTTTTTCCATGTGGAGCATCTGCGTCAGTTTCTTCTGCATAAAAAACCTCCTCCGTGACAGTTCCGTCTGTCTTCATCCGGCTTTGTTTTTTCCCAAAGGGGATTATAGCACAAAGCGGCGCGCAAAAACAGAGCCCCGCGCCAACGGATGCGGGGTGCAAAGCGATCTGCCATGAAAACGGGGCGATTGCGTTATGGCTTAATACGACTTCTCTATAAAATTAAACAACGGCTGTGTTATAATACAAGGGGTTTCTTCGAAGAGCTTCCGCTCTCCCCGAAGAAACAGAACGGGTCAAATGTTCAGCATATGTTCTTTTCAGCGAGAGGATGCGTATTTCTATGCACAAGTTTAAAAATTTCTCTGCACTGCTGCTTTGCTTCATGGCGGTACTGCTTCTGTTTGCCGGCAGTCCGGCTTGCGCAGACGGCGCGCAGACGGCAAATGACGACTGGAAGCCCGAAAAACTCGGCACTTTTCCCGCCAGCCCTTCGGAAAACGCAAGCAAGAAACACTATCCGGACGCAGAGCTGTTTTATTATCCCACTCTGTCCGACATGACGCTTGCACTGACCAGCGGAAAGATCGACGGCTTTGTACTGGACAAGGCGTTTTATCAGGCGATCTCATGGGAAAGGTCGGACGTTTCCTATATCGACCGGCCGCTCGGGACGCTTGAATACGCCTATATCTTCTCCGACGACGAAGCCGGCAGGCAATTGAAGCGCCAGATGGACGCGTTCATTCAGACGGCGGAGGAAAGCGGTGAACTGAAACGTCTGCAGAAAAAATGGTTTTCTTCCGTCGAGCCGGAAGAAGCAGTCGATCTGAGCGGGCTCACGGGCGAAAACGGAGTGCTCTCCGTTGCGGTCGGCTCGGACAACAAGCCGTTTATTTACAGAAAAAACAACCGCTACACCGGCTATGAGATCGACCTGCTCGCCCTGTTTGCAAAGGAGTACGGCTATTCGCTCCGCATGAACGAGGTCAATTTCGAAGGAACGCTGATGGGCGTGAGCGTCGGCAGGTACGACATCGGCGCGTACGCCTTTAACCTCATGGAAGAAAGAAAAGAAGCCGTACTGTTCTCGGAGCCGACCTATACGGGAGATATGGTGGTCATCATCCACAAGCCCGAACACGAGGGCGGCGAGACGGCGAAAACGCTGGTGGATCTTGAACAGGCGACCCTCGGCCTTATCACCGGCTCAAACTGGGATCTTGTCCTGAAGGAAGAATTCCCCGACGCCAAGCGCAAATACTTCTCCACAAACGCCGACATGCTCCTCAGCCTCGAGCAGGGGAAAGTCGACGCTGTCGTGATGGACAGGACGGTCTATACAAGCATCCGCTGGGAAAACCAGTCCGTTCTTGCGATCGAAGAGCCCCTTCAGGAGATCCGGACCGCGCTTGTCCTCGCCAAGGAAGGCTACGACGAAGTGCTGCTCGAGCAGCTCAACAGCTTTATCGCGCAAAAGCAGCAGGACGGCACGCTGGAGAGCCTGAGCGCGAAATGGTTTGGCGACGCAGAGCCGACGGAGCACCCGGATTACTCCAATCTCAGCGGTGAAAACGGCACGCTCAAAATCGCGCTGGGCGATTCCATGAAGCCCGTTTCTTATCAAAACGGCAGGCTGTATACCGGATACGAGGTAGAATTCCTCACGCTCTTTGCCGAGGCCTATGGATACGATCTCATTTTCGAGGGCATGTCCTTTGAGGCGCTGATCCCCTCCGTCACAAGCGGTAAATTCGACATCGGCGCATGCGGCATCACGATCACGCCCGAGCGCATGGAAAGCATGACCTTCACCGATCCCCATTGCATTTCGGACGGCCTGGCCGTCGTCTATCAGGGCGGAGAAGAAAAGGCGGAAGTCGATTTCTGGCAAGGGGTAAAGGAGAGCTTCGAGAAGACTTTCATCCGTGAAGATCGCTGGCGGCTGCTCGTTGAGGGCGTCGGCGTTACCATGCTCATCACCGTGTGCGCTGCCGTCGGAGGGTCGGCGCTCGGCTTCGGGCTGTATATGCTCAGCCGCTCCGGCTTGAAAATACTCCGGCTCACAGCAAAGGGTATCGCCAAGGTATATACCCGCATCATTGCGGGCACGCCGGTCGTTGTCATCCTGATGATCCTGTTCTATGTCGTGTTCGGAAAATTCCGGGATATCAGCGGCATTCTGGTGGCGATCATCGGCTTTACGCTGACCTTCGGCGCATTTGTGTTCGAACACATGACCGTATCCGTAGACAGCGTGGACCGCGGGCAGACCGAAGCCGCCTTCGCGCTCGGCTACACCAGAAACAGGGCCTTCTTCCGCATCATCCTCCCGCAGGCCATGACGCTCTTCCTCCCCTCCTATTGCGCGCAGGCGGTGGAGCTGATCAAAGCGACGGCGGTCGTCGGCTATGTTGCGGTGAACGACCTGACCAAGATGGGCGATATCATCCGCAGCAACACTTACGAAGCGTTCTTCCCGCTGATCGCAACGGCCGTGATCTATTTCTTCCTGACATGGATGCTCTCTTTGCTGCTGGGGCTGCTCAGAAAGCGTTT
>JAUMYC010000239.1 GCA_030528845.1 Eubacteriales bacterium | reverse complement strand
CTCGGTGGACCCGGCGCTCAAGGTGGGCGGCGAGCAGAAGTTCGTCATGCTGCAGAGCGCTGCGGGCGTGCTGCTGGTGCGCCTGCCGCTGACGTATGTGCTGGGCTACGCGCTGGGCTGGGGCATCCGCGGCGTGTTTTTCGCCAACTACATCGCGCTTGGCGTGCGCGCCGTTTCCGGCATGATCCGCTTCAGCCGCGGCCGCTGGATCCACGAGGACAGCTGAATTTTCGCAAAAAAAGAAACGCCTTCCGGAGGAGCGCTCCTTCGGAGGGCGTTTTTTGCATAGTGTCAGCGCGCCCGGCGCAGCAGGGCCTGCAGCTTGGGCAGCGCGTAGGGGTAAAAGGAACGGTATGCCGGGCAGAAGTAGTTCAGCGCGAGATGGTCGCCCGCGTCGCGGTCTCTCCGGCAGCCGCCCCGGCAGAGCGCCGCCCACTCGCAGCGGCGGCATTCCTCGGCGGGGAGGAGAGATTCTTCGATAAAGCCGCTCTGCTGCAGGGCGCGCATCAGCTCCGGAAAATCGCATTCGTTCAGATTGCCGAGCCGATAGCGGTCGAGCACATAAAAATCGCACGGGTAGACGCTGCCGTCGGCCTCGACAACGCCCTGCATGGCGCAGCGGCCGAGCATGCCGCAGTGCTCCGGCGGTCGGCCTGCGGCGGCGGCGAGCAGGTTTTCCAGATGCCGCACGTAGATGAACCGCCCGTGCGCGACGTCGTCATACCACAGGTCGAACAGATCCTTCATAAAGCGCGCGTAGAGGGGCGGGGTGAGCGAATATTCCGAGAGGCCGCGCGGCTCGCCGAGGGGATCGAGGCAGGGGATGTACTGCTGGTAGAGCAGGCCGTTTTTGCGAAAAAAGGCGTAGATGCGCCCGATGTTCTTAGCGGCGTAGGAGGTGACGACCGTGAGGACGTTGAAATCGACCCGATGGCCGCGCAGCAGCTCCGCCGCGGCGAGTACGCGCGAAAAGGTGCCCTGTCCGGCGGCGTCCGGGCGCAACCGATCGTGCAGCGCCTGCGTGCCGTCTAAGGAGAGCCCGACGAGGAAGCGCTCTTCATGCAGAAACTTGGCCCATTCCTCGTCCAGGAGCAGGCCGTTGGTCTGCAGGGCGAGGGAAACGCGCAGGCCCTTTTGGTTCAATTCGCGGCAGAGCCGGGCGCAGGTGCGGAAGAAATCGAGCCCGCGCAGAGTGGGCTCGCCGCCCTGAAAGCCGATGTGCAGCGCGCCCTCGGCATAGGCAAAGGCTTTGCGCAGCACGTTCTCCAGCGTTTCTTCGGACATCTGCCCGAAGGAATAGACCGTGCGGTTCATGGCCTCGTCGGCATAGAAGCAATAGCGGCAGCGCATGTTGCAGGCCGAGGAGGCGGGCTTGATGAGCAGAGAAAGCGGGGGCATTTCGCGGCCGCCTCCTTTCTAATGGAAGAAATGACGTTGGATCAGAGGCGGCGGCCCGGATAGAGCGCGGCCTTTTTGCCGTTGACGAGCAGATCCACGCGCGGCTCGAAGGCGAGCTGCGGGCAGAGGGCGGCGGCTTCCTCGAAGGAGGTCTTGTCCGCCGTCAGCACGCACAGGCGGCCCGCCGGGGCGAGCACGACGGCGAACTGCTCCAGCATGCGCCGATAAAAGACGGGCGCGGGCTCCGGCAGGGGCGAAAAGAGCCCCCACGGCGGGTCGGCGGCGAGTTCTGTTATGCTGCCTGCGGGGATGCGCTCGCCAAGGCGCATGGCGTCGACGGCGGCGATCTCCACGTGCGGGCGGCGCAGGGCTTTTTTGCCCTGCATGACGGCGATCATCTCCGGGTCGGTGTCGAAGAGATAGAGCTTTTTAGCGGGTGCAAGGGCGAGGCGCGCCTGCGCGATGGCCCCGTGACCGGAGAAGGGATCGCAAAAGACGCCCTCGGGCGAGGGCTGCACGAGATATGCCATCGCCGAGGCCACCGCCGGAGAGAGCTCGCCGCGCGCGAGGGTCTTTTCCGTGCCCTCACGCCGGGTGAGCCGCAGAAGGAAGAGGATCAGCCCTTCACTGCGGCGCAGGATGAGCAGCTCCGTCTCCGGGGAGACGCGGTCGACCTGAGCGCCCGAAACGGCCTTTTCGAGCTGCGCGCGCGTGCCGCCGTTGACGGCGGCGAGCTTGTTCTGGTCGGAGAACATATAGCGGAAGGAACGGAAGCGGCGCGTTTTGATGGCGGCCTGCGCGTTTTGCAGGGCCTGCCTGTCGCGCAGCACGCGCAGGGCGGCCTTGTCCATGCCGTCGCTTGCCCTGTATTCGGCCAGAACGAGATAGGTATTTTGGAACAGAGGCAGGCGGGGCAGGTCTTCTGCCGCGTCATAGAGCAGCGCGCCCGTCAGAACGCGTTCGGAACCATAGCTCCGAATCGCGCTGCGGGCGAGCCCGTTTGCGACGCCTTCGAGCCCGGCCGCGCAGGTGGAGTAAAATCGGTTCAAGAGACGACCTCCTGTGTATGGAAAGGGCGGGGAAGCCGCCCCTGTATTCATTGCTTGCGAAGGAGCAGATGATGGAAAAACGCGGCGGAGCGATAGGGCTCGAGAGTGCTCACGCGCTCCTCAAGCGCGAGCATTTTCCTGCGCCATTCGTCGTCTGCATGCAGTGTCTGGTTTTGCTGCAGATCCCAAAAGGCGCGCGCGCCGAAGACGGTTTCGCATCGAAAGCCGGGGCACATGCGCAGAAGATCCTCGTCTTCGTAATAGCGGATCTCTCCAAAACGGCTTGCCACGCTGTTTTGTCCGTCCAAAAGCGTGTGCGCCCGGTCGAAATCATCCAGCAGCACGGCCATCTGGAACACGCGCCCGGCACGGTTGTGCTTCACGACGGAGAGCAGCCCGCCCTTTCTCAGCACGCGTGATAGCTCGGAAAGCACGGCCTGCTTGTCGTCGATATACTCCAGCACATTGTGACAGAGCACTGCGTCGAAGCAGCCGTCCGGCATGGCTGCGAGTTGGTCGAGAGAGCCGGCCAGCTGCATATAGTCGTGCTCGCAGAAGCGTTCGACGAGCTGCTCCCGCGAGAGCTCGACGGCAGTCACATGGTTATCACCGGCGAAATGATCGGCTGTGGCGCCGTCGCCGCTGCCGAAGTCAAGGATGTGCGCGCCGCGCAGAAAGGAAAGCTGCCTCCAAAGCAGCTGCTTGAGAAGATAGTCCCAATTTTGAAGCTGCGGCATGGCCCTTGCGCCTCCCGGATGACAATATGTTTGTCGAAATCCACGCTATCGCGGGCTTTCGACCCGGAATCCGCTGCACGGATTCCTAAACGCTATTATACCATGTTTGTCGAAATCCACGCTATCGCGGGCTTTCGACCCGGAATCCGCCGCGCGGATTCCTAAACCCTATTATCC
>JAUMYC010000045.1 GCA_030528845.1 Eubacteriales bacterium | reverse complement strand
CGCCCACCCCCGCGCCCGTCGTGCCGCAGGGCGAGGTCATCGACGGCAATTCCGATCCCGAGCTGATCTTCGAGATGCAGCAGAAGCTCTACGCCATCGGCTACATGACCGACCCGATCTCCGTCAGCGGCAGGTACGACAAGGAGACCAAGAACTGCGTGGCCTACTTCCAGCGCGATCTGAACGACTATTACGGCCAGAACCTCGCCAAGAGCGGCCACATCGACCGCACGACCCGCAAGTATCTCGAAAAGCTCTATGAGATGAAGCCCGCCGCCGAGCGCCACAACCCGCCGGTCGTCATGGGCGAGACGATCAAGAGCCTGAACGAGATGCTCAACGAATTCGAGCTCTCCCTCTCCGCCAGCGCGAAGATGAGCGACGCGGCCACCACTGTCAAGTGGGTGCAGAAGATCATGCAGAAGTGGGGCTATTACGACGTGAAGTATAAGCCCACCAGCGTCTACGACCAGCAGATGTTCGATCTCGTGGCTACGCTGCGTGCCGACCTCATGCTCACCGACCCCACTCTGGAGCAGAAGGACCCCGCACTGACCGGCGTGATCGACCGGGCGCTGTTTGAGTACATCAAGCAGATGCACCTGACCGACCCGAACGCCATCCCCGCCGGTTCCCCTCTGGTCTACAAAGTGTGGTAAATCACCGCACAGCACAAGGAGCTCCCCCGACAACGGGGGAGCTCCTTTTTGCCTGCCCTCGCAGAGCGCCCTGAGACGCCCTGCCTGCCGCTTTTCGGGCGCGCGCCTATCCCTGCTCTCCGGCAAGCGAACGCCCGCACAGGCCGCTCTCAGCGGATCGTCGCGCTCTTCCCGCCCACAATACTAATGATCGCGATCAGCAGACCGATCAGACACATGATCATCCCCCAAACCTCCCTACAGATCCGCACAGCGGATGGTTTTTCTATCCATCAGCATGGGCAGATCTTCCGGAAATATACGCCTGCTGGGGCGGTTTTCGGGACAAAAGAAAAAGCCCGTATGCTCTTCGCATGCAGGCTTCTCTTGTTTTTTCCTGTTACACCAGCTCGAGAATGACCATCTCGGCCGCGTCGCCGCGACGGGGGCCCTTCTTGATGATGCGGGTGTAGCCGCCGCCCTGACCCTTTTCGGCAGTACGAGCCTTATACTTGGGGCCGTGCTCGCGCATCAGCTTCTCCACGACGGGATGCTTGACAGCAGCGGTACGCTCCTTGTATTCCTTCTTGGTCTCTTTCTCATTGCGAGCTGCCGGGATCTCATAGAGCACGCGCATCATCTGACGGCGCGCATGCAGCTTGGACGGGGCGTCATTCTTCACAGTGACGGTGACGGCCTGTCCCTTTTCGTTCATGGTCTCCTTGGAGACTTCGACGACGTTATCGCACTCCCTCACTGCCAGAGCGATCAGATGCTCAGCCATGGAGCTGACCTCTTTGGCGCGCTGGAGAGTCGTTTCGATCTTACCATACCAGATCAGGTTCGTCACCTGGTTGCGCAGAAGCGCCTTGCGCTGGTTGGTAGGCCTGCCCAGCTTGCGATTGGCCATGGTTGGACCCTCCTTAAATCATTATTCCTCAGGTACCTTCAGCCTCAGCCCCAGAGCGACCAGCTTCTGCTCGACCTCTTCCAGGGACTTTTTGCCAAGGTTGCGCACCTTCATCATGTCTTCCTGATTGCGCTGAACCAGTTCAGCCACAGTGTTGATGCCTGCGCGCTTGAGGCAGTTGAAGGCTCGGACGGAGAGATCCAGCTCTTCGATGGTCATCTCCAAGACCTTACCCTTGTTGTCTTCTTCCGGCTCGCTGAAATCGACGCGAGCCACGTTCATCGTCAGATCGATGAACAGGCGCATGTTGTTGGTGATGATCTGCGCCGCGCTGGCAAGCGCTTCCTTGGGCAGGATGGAGCCGTCGGTCCAAACTTCCAAGGTGAGCTTGTCATAGTCGGTGATCTGGCCTACGCGCGTGTCTTCCACGGCATAGGCGACCTTGCGGATGGGCGTGAAGATGGAATCCATCGGGATCACGCCGATCGGCATGCCGACCTTGTCGCGCTCCGAGGCGATCTGCTTGTTGCGCTCCGCCGGCACATAGCCGCGGCCCTTTTCGATGGTCACCTGCATCTGCAGGTGCGCGCCTTCGTTCAGCGTCGCGATGTGCATCTGCGGATCCACGATCTCGACTTCCTCGTCGCATTTGATATCGCCGGCCGTGACTTCGCCCTCGCCGCTGGCGTCGATGGTGATGACCTTGGGCTGATCGGTGTGCATCTTGATAGAAAGCTTCTTCAGATTCAGGATCAGCTCGGTCACGTCCTCCTTCACGCCGGGGACGGTGGAAAATTCATGCTGCACGCCTTCGATGCGCACGCAGGTGGGCGCGACGCCGGGAAGGGAATTGAGCAGCACACGACGCAGGCTGTTGCCCAGAGTCTGGCCGAAGCCACGCTCGAGCGGCTCTACGACAAACTTGCCGTAGCTGTTGGAATCATCAGCCTCAATACGTTCAATTCTCGGTTTTTCAATTTCGATCATGAAAAGCATACCCTCACTTTCCATCGCTGCCAAGGCCGGTGCCATCTGCAGCGGTGATCCGCCCGGCGATAAACCGGGCAGCGAAGCCGCGCATACAGGGCGCGGCGTCGCATCGATGTTCCTGTCGGTTGAGGAATATCACTATTAGCGGGAGTACCTTTCGACGATGAGATGCTCTTCGATCGTCAGATCGATGTCCTCACGCGCCGGCATAGCGGCGACAACGCCCTTGAGGTTTTCGGCGTCGACGGTCAGCCACTTCGGGACGACCTTGCCGGTGCCCTGCCTCATGTTCTTGAAATATTCGGTATCGGCGCTCTTTTCACGAACGGAGATAACGTCATTCACAGAAACCAGGAAGGACGGGATGTTGACCTTCTTGCCGTTGACATAGATGTGGCCGTGACGGACAAGCTGGCGGGAGTGCGGACGGCTGGTGCCGAAGCCCAGACGGTACACGACGTTGTCCAGACGACGCTCGAGCATGATCAGCAGGTTTTCACCAGTGTTGCCCTTCTGGTTGTCGGCCTTGTCAAAGTACAGACGGAACTGGGTCTCGGTCATGCCATAGGCACGACGGGTCTTCTGCTTTTCACGCAGCTGCATGCCGTAATCGCTCATCTTGCGGGCACGCGCATGGCCGTGTTCGCCCGGAGGAGTCGGGCGGGCGGTAACGGCGCACTTGGGGCCGTAGCACTTGTCGCCCTTCAGGAACAGCTTCTGTCCCTCGCGGCGGCACAGACGGCACACGGAACCGGTGTATCTTGCCATTGTCAATACCCTCCCTTACACTCTACGACGCTTGGGCGGACGGCATCCGTTGTGCGGGATCGGCGTCACGTCCTTGATCATGTTCACTTCCAGACCGGCGGCCTGCAGGGAACGGATGGCGGCTTCGCGGCCGGCGCCCGGGCCCTTGACATAGACTTCGACAGTCTTCAGGCCGTATTCCATAGCGGCCTTGGCAGCGGTTTCAGCAGCAGTCTGCGCCGCGAAGGGAGTAGACTTCTTGCTGCCGCGGAAGCCGAGACCACCGGCGGAGGCCCAGGACAGGGCGTTGCCGTTGGTGTCGGTGATGGTTACGATAGTATTGTTGAAAGACGAGCTGATATGGGCTGCTCCGCGCTCAACCAGCTTCTTCTCGCGGCGGCGGCGGGTAACCTTTTTGAGCTTCGCGTTTGCCATTTCTCAAGTCTCCTTCCGCCTTACCTGGCGTCCTTCTTCTTACCGGCGACCTGCTTCTTGGGGCCCTTGCGGGTGCGGGCGTTCTGCTTGGTGTTCTGGCCGCGGACCGGCAGACCCCTGCGGTGACGGAGACCGCGATAGCAGCCGATCTCCATAAGCCTCTTGATGTTCATCGAAACTTCACGGCGAAGGTCACCTTCGACCTTCACGTTCGCGTCGATGAAATCGCGCAGCTTACCAATTTCAGCTTCAGTGAGATCCTTGACGCGGGTGTCCGGGTTGACGCCGGTGCCCGCGATAATTTCGTTGGCGATGTTCGGACCGATTCCGTAGATATAGGTCAGCGCGATTTCAATGCGCTTCTCCCTGGGAAGGTCGACGCCTGCGATGCGTGCCATGGATTGCTTGCACCTCCGTGTTCATTTGCTCGCCGCCCCGCGTCTGTGCGGGCGGCTCCGTGCGGATAAGCCTCTGGCCTCGGCAGCCGCTCCTTGGCCAATGGTCTATGACGGTCGCTCTCCGTCGTCAAGAGGTAACGACGCGAGCGCTACGGTCTACAACGTTGGGCCGTTGCTTAGCCCTGCCTCTGCTTGTGCTTCGGGTTTTCGCAGATGATCATCACGCGGCCCTTGCGGCGAATGATCTTGCACTTTTCGCACATGGGCTTGACGGAAGGTCTAACTTTCATTGTGGTTCCCTCCTGGATGTTATTCCCACGCCTGCAGGCGGCCTCGCGGCTCCTGCTGTTATTCTTACATGCCCTGCGGCATGCTGCAGCGGCGTATCTGCGTTCAGGTCTTGCTGCGCCATGTGATTCGACCCTTAGTTAAATCATACGGCGACAATTCTAACGTTACTTTATCTCCAGGATAAATGCGTATGTAGTTCATGCGCATTTTTCCGGATACATGCGCGGTAATCTTGTGTCCGTTCGGAAGTTCCACTTCGAATACCGCGTTGGGAAGCGATTTGAGGACGACGCCCTCAACTTCGATAAGATCGGATTTGGACACTTATAGCTCCTCCTCGTTCGATAGCCAGCTGCGTATCTGTGCGTTTGTCAAGCTGCCCTGCCGGGCTGCTTCCTCGGCCTGTTCGATCTTCCGGCCCGTGGCCGAAAGGTGCTTGAGCTTCTTCTTCTTGGGCTTTTCTGCCTTGCGCAGTTCGCCGTTTGCAAGAAGGACGTACTCTTGGTCAAGAATGCCGACCACCAGAAAGAGATCTCCGGCGTCCCGGCCTGCGCGGGAGCGGACGACGCTTCCGACGCCTATGGGTTTCACTTGCATTCTTTGCCTCCGAGAGTGAGTATCTCAGGCGCATCCGCCGTGATGCAGATGGTGTGTTCGTAGTGCGAGCAGATGCTTCCGTCGTCGGTGACAACTCCCCAGCCGTCCGGCTGCGTGTGCACCGAATAGTGGCCCGCGCTGATCATCGGTTCAATGCAGATGGTCATCCCGCGCTTGAGGCGCGGCCCTCTGCCGGGCTCTCCAAAGTTGGGCACGTCGGGCTCTTCATGCATATTGCGGCCGATGCCGTGTCCGCACAGGACGCGGATCACGCCAAAGCCGTTCTCTTCGGCATGCTTTTGCACCGCATAGCCGATATCGCCGATGCGGTTGCCTTCGCGCGCGGCTTTGACACCGCGCCAGAAGCATTCCTCCGTCACACGAAGCAGCCTCTTGGCCTCTTCCGTGCCTTCGCCGCCCACCAGCACGCTCACCGCGCTGTCGGCCTGCCAGCCGTCGAGGACCAGGCCCGTATCAATGGAAAGCAGCTGGCCTTCCTCAAGGGGCGTGCTGTTCGGGAACCCGTGCACCACTGTGCTGCCCACGGAGGTGCACAGGGTGTAGGGGAAGCCGTGGTAGCCCTTGAAGGAAGGCGTCGCTCCCGCTTCGCGAATCAGCGTTTCCGCCATCTCATCGAGCTGGAGCGTGGTCATGCCCGGTTTCACCGCGTCCTTTACCCGGTCGCGGATCCGGGCCAGCAGCGCTCCCGCAGCGCGCATCTTTTCGATCTGCGCCGCGTTCTTAATCATGATCATTCCTTCAGCTCCGCCATTACGGACGCGAAAACGTCGTCCGGTTTCTGATCTCCTTCTACCACGCGCAGGATGCCGGCCTCGGTGTAATAGCCGATGAGCGGCGCCGTCTGCTCATGATAGGCGTTGAGCCTGCTCTGGATGGTCTCCGGCTTGTCGTCGTCGCGCTGATAGAGCTCGCCGCCGCATTCCGGGCAGACATCGCAAGAAGCGAGGCTGGAAATATGGAAGGTGCCGGCGCACTTGGCGCAAACGCGCCTGCCGGTGAGACGGGCCATCAGCTTTTCGTCGGCCACGGCGATGTCCACCACCATGTCCGGCTTAGCGAAGGTGTCCAGCGCCTCAGCCTGCCCGATCGTGCGGGGGAAGCCGTCGAGCAGGAAGCCGTTTTTGCAGTCTTCCTCGGCCAGACGGTTTTTCACCATCCCAATGGTTACGCTGTCGGGGACGAGCCCGCCGGCGTCGATATAGCTCTTCGCCTCGACGCCAAGCGGGGTCTTCTCACGAATTTCCGTGCGGAAAATATCTCCGGTGGAGATGTGGGGGATCTTCAGCTCTTCGCTCACGCGAACCGCCTGCGTGCCCTTTCCCGCGCCGGGGGGACCCAGGAATACCAACTTGTTGGTTTTCATACTTACTTCAGGAACCCCTTATAATGGTGCATCATCAGTTCGCTCTCGATCTGCTTGGTGGTTTCCGTCGCAACGGAGACCGCGATCAGCAGGGAGGAGGCGGCAAAGGGCAGAGTCACGCCGGTCAGAGCCGCGATAGCGGTCGGAACGCAGGCGAGAACAGCCAGATAGATACCGTCGAACAGGGTGATGCGGGTGGAAATTTTGCGAATATACTCTTCGGTGGGCTTGCCCTGACGGATGCCGGGGATGGAGCCGCCGTTTTCCTTGATGTTCTTGGCGATGTCCGCCGGGTTGAACGTCATGGAAGAGTAGAAGTAGGTGAAGCCAACGATCATCAGAGCGAAGATGATCTGGTAGCCGAAGCTGTACATATTGACATGCGTGGACCACCAGGTGTTGATCGCGCTGTTCGGGAACAGACCGAAGATGATCGCCGGGAACTGCATGATGGAGGATGCGAAGATCAGCGGCAGAACGCCGGAGGCATCCACACGCAGCGGGATGTAGGAGGACTGGCCGCCGTACATCTTACGGCCGACAACGCGCTTGGCATACTGCACGGGGATGCGCCTCTCGCCGCGGTTCACAAACACGACGCCCACGATCAGAACGAGGCTGATCAGAACAACGGGGATGAAGAGCCAGGGATTGACGAGGCCCTGCGCGATCGCCTCAAAGTTGAAGAGGCTGACGATCATGCTGGCGACGTAGCCGGCGATGTTGGCAATGATACCGGCCATGATCAGCAGGGAGATACCGTTGCCGATACCTTCCTTGGTGATGCGCTCGCCGATCCACATCGCAAGAGCGGTGCCGGCGGCGAGGCAGATGCCGATGAGCACATGGCTGCCGAAGCCATGGGCGGCGCCCAGGCCCGCGGAGAGCGCGACAGCCTGCACAAAGCCGAGGCCGACGGTCACAAAGCGAGTGATCTGAGCGATCTTCTTGCGGCCCTCTTCGCCTTCCTTCTGGAGCTCTTCCAGCTTCGGAATGGCGACGGTGAGCAGCTGCATGATAATGCTGGCGTTGATGTAAGGCGTGATGCCCATCGCCATGATGGTGAAGTTAGCAAGATTGGAGCCGGTCATGGAGTTGATGTAGTCCAGCAGGCCAAAGCTCGAAGCAACGGACTGCACGGCTGCAAGATCCACGCCGGGAGTCGGTACGAAGCACAGGAGGCGGTAGATCAGCAGCATGCCGACAGTGTACAGCAGCTTTTTGCGCAGTTCTACGATCTTCCATGCGTTACGCAGCGTTTCCAACATGTTAGATCACCTCGGCCTTCCCTCCGGCCGCTTCGATCTTCTCCTTGGCGGCGGCAGTAAATTTCTGCGCGCGAACGGTCAGCTTCCTGTCGATCTCGCCGTCGCCCATGATCTTGATCCCATCCAGCGGGTTCTTGATGATGCCGGCGATGATGAGATCTTCCGGATTGACGGTGGCGCCGTCTTCAAAGACGTCCAGACGGCTCACGTTGACAGCCGCATAAACCTTGCGGAAGTGGTTGGTGAAACCACGGATCGGCAGACGACGAACCAGAGGCATCTGGCCGCCTTCAAAGCCCGGGCGCTTGCCGCCGCCGGAGCGCGCCTTGGCGCCCTTGTGGCCCTTGCCGGAAGTCTTGCCCAGACCGGAACCGATGCCACGACCGAGCCTCTTGGGGGCGGTGGTGGAACCGGGTGCCGGGAACAGATCATTCAACTTCATTTACTGTTCCTCCTCGATTTCCTCGACCTTGACCATGTGCTTCACAGTGAAGATCATGCCGCGGATCGCAGGATCGTCGTTTTTGATGACGCTCTGGCCGATCTTGCGAAGGCCCAGAGCGGCGATGGTCGCCTTGTGATTCTTCAGGGCGGCGATAGTAGATTTGGTCTGCGTAATCTTCAGCTTCATTTCTTACTACCTCCTCAGCCCAGAATCTCTTCCACGGACTTGCCGCGCAGACGCGCGACTTCTTCCGGGGAGCGCAGGGCGCTCAGACCCTCGATCGTGGCCTTGGCGGCGTTGATCGGGTTGTTGGTGCCCAGCAGCTTGGTGTAGATGTCCTTGATGCCGCAAGCTTCGATGACCGCACGGACGGAGCCGCCGGCGATGACGCCGGTACCTTCCGGAGCGGGCAGGAGCATGACGCGAGCGGTGCCGAAGGTGCCGATCGCCTCGTGCGGGATGGTGGTTCCGGACATCGGAACAGTGATCATATTCTTCTTGGCGTCATCGGTGCCCTTGCGGATCGCGTCCGGAATTTCCACCGACTTGCCCATGCCGCAGCCAACGCGGCCCTTTTCGTCGCCCACGACCATCAGAGCGGAGAAGCGCATGTTGCGGCCACCCTTAACAGTCTTGCTGACGCGGTTTACAGCAACCAGTTTCTCTTTGAACTCGCTCTGAAGCTCGTCCCTATCTCTGCGCTGCATTAGCGTACTCCCTCCTCAATTAGAAGTCCAGCCCGCCTTCGCGAGCGCCGGCGGCGAGTTCTGCAACTCGGCCGGTGTAGATGTAACCGCCGCGGTCAAAGACAACTTCCTTGATGCCGGCGTTGAGCGCGCGCTCAGCCACGATCTTGCCGACCAGCTTGGCAGCGCCCTTCTTGTTCTCTTCGCCGATCTGCGCTGCGATGTCCTTCTCCACGGTGGAGGCGGCGCACAGCGTCTTGCCGGCCACGTCGTCGATGATCTGAGCGTAGATGTGCATGTTGCTGCGATACACGCTCAGTCTCGGCCTTTCGGGCGTGCCGCTGATCTTCTTGCGGACGCGCTCATGACGAATTACGCGAATTTCATTCTTGTCGCGCTTGCTAAACATTTAGCGAACACTCCCTTCTTACTTCTTACCGGCCTTGCCTTCCTTGCGGCGGATGTGCTCGTTCTCATAGCGGATGCCCTTGCCCAGATACGGTTCGGGCTTGCGGATGGAACGGATCTCAGCCGCGGTCTGGCCGACAGCCTGCTTGTCGATGCCCTTGACAACGATGGTGGTCGGAGCGGGAGTCTCAAAGGAGACGTCCTTCTTTTCGATCTCGACCGGATGAGAGAAGCCGACGCTCAGAGTCAGCTTGTTGCCGGCAGCCTGCGCGCGATAGCCGACGCCTTCCATCAGGAGGGTCTTGCTGAAGCCCGCGGTCACGCCGGTGACCATGTTGTTGATCAGCGTACGATACAGGCCGTGCATGGCGCGATGCGCCTTGTTATCGGACGGGCGCTGCACGAGCAGCACGCCGTTTTCCTGCTTGATGATGATATCAGAATTCACCTTCTGGACGAGCGTGCCCTTCGGGCCCTTGACCGAGACGGTGTTGTCTTCCGAAACAGTGACCGTTACCCCTGCGGGGACGGCGATCGGAAGCTTGCCGATTCGGGACATATCTGTGCACCTCCTGCTTTCTTACCAGACGTAGGCGAGGACTTCGCCGCCGATGCCGGCCTTGCGGGCTTCCCTGTCGGACATAACGCCCTTGGAAGTAGAGACAATCGCGATACCCAGGCCGCCGAGAACCTTCGGGATCTCATCGGACTTGGCATAGACGCGCAGGCCCGGCTTGGAAATGCGCTTGAGGCCCTTGATCACGGGCTGCTTGCCCTGAGCATACTTGATAGCAATCTTGATCTGGCCCTGCAGGCCGTCGTCAATATAATCCACGCTCTTGATGTAGCCTTCCTCGAGCAGGATCTTCGCGATCGCCTTCTTCATGTTGGAGGCGGGCATCAGAACCTGTTCATGGCGTGCAACCTGAGCGTTGCGGATTCGAGTGAGCATATCCGCAATGGGATCGTTCATAAGCACTAGGAATTACCTCCTTCCGATGTTGCCTTACCAGCTGGCTTTCCTCACTCCGGGAATCTCGCCCTTGTAGGCCAGTTCACGGAAGCAAACGCGGCAGATGCCGTACTTGCGAAGAACAGAGTGCGGACGACCGCAGATGCGGCAGCGAGTATAGGCGCGGGTGGAGAACTTGGGCGTTCTCGACTGCTTTACTTTCAAACTTGTCTTAGCCACGCTTAAATCCTCCTCATTATGCCTGCTGGAACGGCATGCCCATCAGACGCAGCAGTTCCTTGGCTTCTTCGTCGGTCTTCGCAGAAGTGACGAAGATCATTTCCATACCGCGGATCTTGTCCACCTTGTCGTACTCGATTTCGGGGAAGATCAGCTGTTCCTTGACGCCCAGGGCATAGTTGCCGCGGCCATCAAATGCCTTGCCGGATACGCCACGGAAGTCGCGCACGCGGGGCAGAGCGATATTGACCAGCTTGTCAATGAATTCTTCCATACGGGCGCCACGCAGGGTGACCTTAGCACCTACGTTCATACCCTGACGGAGCTTGAAGTTAGCAACGCTCTTCTTGGCCTTGGTGACCAGGGGCTTCTGACCGGCGATCTGGCCCAGTTCAGAAACGGCCACTTCCAGAGCCTTGGCGTTGTCCTTGCAATCGCCCAGACCCATGTTGATGACGATCTTTTCGAGCTTCGGAACTTCGTTGATGTTCTTGTATGCAAATCTCTGCTGAAGCGCCGGGACAACTTCGGAGAGATACTTATCCTTCAGCCTTGCCACTGTTGTTTCCTCCCTCTCCGTCAGTCGATCTGCGCGCCGCAGTTAGCCTTCTTGCAGACGCGAACCTTCACGTTCTTGTCGCCGACCTGCACAAACTTGTGGCCGACGCGGGTGGGCTTGCCGCACTTGGGGCAGACAATGTTGACATTGCTGGCGTCGATGGCGGCTTCCTTGGTGATGATGCCGCTCTGCTGGCCCTGCATACGAGCCTTCTGATGCCTCTTGACCAGAGCAACGCCTTCAACAATGATCTTGCCGGTCGCCGGGAAGGCCTTGGTGACCTTGCCCTTGGTGCCCTTATCTTTGCCGGTCATAACCATAACGGTATCGCCGGTCTTGACATGCAGTTTATTCACAGTTCGTACCTCCATTACAGCACTTCGGGAGCGAGCGAAATGATCTTCATGTAATCCTTTTCGCGGAGCTCACGTGCCACGGGCCCAAAGATGCGGGTGCCGCGGGGCTGCTTCTGGTCGTTGATGATAACGGCCGCGTTGTCGTCAAAGCGGATGTAGGTGCCGTCCGGGCGGCGATACTGCTTCACAGTGCGCACGATAACGGCCTTGACAACGTCGCCCTTCTTCACAGTGCTGCCGGGCTGAGCGGACTTAACGGAAGCGACGATGACGTCGCCGATGCCGGCCGCGCGGCGGAAAGAGCCGCCGAGCACGCGGAAGCACATGATTTCCTTCGCGCCGGAATTATCGGCAACCTTCAGTCGGGTTTGCGGTTGAATCATTTTAGTTGCCTCCTTGTGCTTACTTCGCCTTTTCGACGATCTCTACCAGACGCCAGCGCTTGGTCTTGCTCAGC
The DNA here is from genome assembly GCA_030528845.1 of Eubacteriales bacterium. Next base: position 2,478 of record JAUMYC010000045.1, on the reverse strand, counting down.
GGCCTGGTTTCCATGATGCGGACGGTGTCACCGATGCCGCATTCGTTGTTCTCGTCGTGCGCCTTAAAGCGGGCGGTGCTGTTCATGATCTTGCCAAACAGGGGATGGCGGACGCGGGTGCGGATTTCGACGGTGATGGTCTTGTCCATCTTATCGGAGACCACAACGCCGACGCGGGTCTTGCGGATGCCGCGGTTTTCAGTTACCTTAACCTCGCTCATAAATCGGGGTGCCTCCTTTCTTTAGGCCTGCGCCTTTTCGCGCTGGCTGATGACAGTCTTAACCCTCGCGATATCGCGCTTCACTTCGCGGATCGCCGCAGTGTTCTGGAGCTGGCCGGTCGCCAGCTGGAAACGGAGCGTGAACAGCTCGTTCTTCTTGTTCTTCAGGTCGGTATCGAGCTCCTGAAGGGACTTTGCCTTGAGTTCGTTCAGTTCCTTATTTTTCACTGCTCTTCACCACCAGACTCGGTAACGGCCTTAGCGGCCTCGTTTTCTCTCTTAATGATCTTGCAGCGCACCGGCAGCTTGTGGCCGCCCAGGCGCAGGGCTTCCATGGCGATCTCCGGCGCGATGCCCTTGATCTCAAAGAGCACACGGCCCGGCTTGACGACCGCTACCCAGTATTCGGGAGCGCCCTTACCGGAACCCATTCGGGTCTCGGCCGGCTTGGCGGTCACGGGCTTGTCCGGGAAGATCTTCGTCCAGACCTGGCCGCCGCGCTTGGTGTAGCGGGTCATGGCGACACGGGCCGCTTCGATCTGGTTGGAGGTGATCCAGCAGGGGTCGAGAGCGACCAGGCCGAAATCACCGTATGCAAGGAAATTGCCACGCTGAGCCTTTCCCTTCATCCTGCCGCGCATAACCTTGCGGCGCTTAACTCTCTTGGGCATCAGCATTGCTTATTTTCCTCCTTCCTGCCTCATGCGGGCCGGGTAGGCTTCCACGGGCTTTTTCGCCTTCGGGAGAACCTGGCCCTTGTAGATCCAAACCTTGACGCCAATGCGGCCGTAGGCCGTCTTCGCCTCGGCAAAGCCGTAGTCGATGTTGGCGCGCAGGGTCTGCAGCGGGATGCTGCCTTCGTGGTAGCCTTCGCTGCGGGCGATTTCGGCGCCGCCCAGACGGCCGCTGACGGTGGTCTTAATGCCCTTCGCGCCGGCCTTCATGGTGCGGGAGATGACCTGCTTCATCGCGCGGCGGAAAGAGACGCGCTTTTCCAGCTGCTGCGCAATGTTCTCAGCCACGAGCTGAGCGTTGGTGTCCGGCTGCTTGATCTCCATGATGTTCAGGTTGACCTGCTTGCCGGTGAACTCCTCGATTTCCTTCTTGAGCGCTTCGACGCCCGCGCCGCCCTTGCCGATGACGATGCCCGGCTTGGCAGTGAAGATGCTCACGCCGATCTTCGCGCCGCTGCGGTCGATATTGATCTGCGAGATGCCGGCCATGTTCAGCTTTTCCTTGAGCATCTTGCGCAGGTTGTAATCCTCGATCAGGTTGTTCGAGAAATCCTTCTTCCCGGCGTACCACTTGGTGTTCCAATCAAGAATGACACCGACGCGTGCGCCGTGGGGATTAATCTTCTGACCCATTTTCTGCTCCTCCTTCGATTATTCCGCCTCGTCGAGCACGATGGTGATGTGGCTGGTGCGCTTGAGGATCTGGTCTGCCCTGCCGTGGGAACGGGCCCAGTAACGCTTCATGGTCATGCCCTGGTTGGCATAGACTTCCGCGACGTACAGGCTGTCACGGTTCATGGACAGGTTGTTCTCAGCGTTGGCAATGGCGGAATTCAGAAGCTTGAGAACGACCGGCGCCGCCGACTTGGGCGTGTAGGCGAGGATCGCCTGCGCCTGGTCAACCTTCTTGCCGCGGATCAGATCGACCACGATCTTCACCTTGCGGGGAGAAATGCGAACATGCTTAACGGTGGCATGCGGACGCTTGTCCGCACTGGCCTTGTGAGCCGCCGCCTTTTCCTTCATACGAGTTGCCATCTTATTTCACTCCTTCACTTACGGCCAGAGGCTTTTTCGCCTGCGTGACCCCTGAAGGTACGCGTGGGGGCGAACTCGCCGAACTTATGTCCGACCATGTCTTCCGTCACGTAAACCGGAACGTGCTTGCGTCCATCATGGACAGCCACGGTGTGGCCGACGAAATCCGGAAAAATCGTGGAGGAGCGGGACCAGGTCTTAAGAACCTTCTTATCGCCGTTTTCATTCATGGCCTGCACGCGCTCGAGAAGCGCGGCCTGAATGTACGGACCTTTCTTAACCGATCTGCTCATTTTTTATTGCCTCCTGTTACTTGCTGCCGGCCTTCTTGACAATCATCTTGTCAGAATACTTCTTGTGCTTGCGGGTCTTCACGCCCTGAGTGGGCTTGCCCCACGGGGACATCGGAGCCGGCATGCCGACCGGGCTGCGGCCTTCGCCGCCGCCGTGCGGGTGGTCAACCGGGTTCATGACAACGCCGCGGA
>JAUMYC010000238.1 GCA_030528845.1 Eubacteriales bacterium | reverse complement strand
TGCGCGGCATGGGCAAGCTGCCCGCCGAGGAACGGCCGAAGATGGGCCAGCTGGTGAACGCCATGCGTGAAAAGCTGGAAGGCGCCATCGCCGAGCGCTCCGCCGCCATCAAGGCCGCCGAAAAGGAAGCTGCGCTCAAGCGCGAGGTCATCGACGTGACCTTGCCCGGCAAGGACCGCCAGGCAGGCAGCCTGCACCCCATCTCCATGGTGCTCAACGACCTGCTGGACATCTTCACCGGCCTTGGCTTCACCTCCGTCGAAGGCCCGGAGATCGAATTTGACCATTTCAACTTCGAGCTGCTCAACGTGCCGAAGAACCACCCGGCGCGCGACGCGCAGGACACCTTCTATATCGACGATAATATCGTGCTGCGCTCCCAGACCTCGCCCGTGCAGGCGCGCGTCATGACCACCACGCAGCCGCCCATCCGCATCGTCTCCCCCGGCCGCGTCTATCGCGCCGACGAAGTGGACGCCACCCATTCCCCGGTGTTCCATCAGTTCGAGGGCCTGTGCATCGACGAGAACATCACCATGGCCGACCTCAAGGGCTGTCTGGACGAATTCGCCAAGCGCCTCTTCGGCGAGGGCATCCGCACCCGCTTCCGTCCCTCCTTCTTCCCGTTCACCGAGCCTTCCGCCGAGGTCGACCTGACCTGCGCAGCCTGTCACGGCAAGGGCTGCCGCATGTGCAAGGGCACCGGCTGGATCGAGGTGCTCGGCGCGGGCATGGTCAACCCCAAGGTGCTGGATATGTGCGGCATCGACAGCAAGAAATATCAGGGCTTTGCCTTCGGCATGGGTCTGGAGCGCCTTGCCATCCTGAAATACGGCGTGCCGGACATGCGCTATCTCTATGAAAACGACGTGCGCTTCCTGTCCCAGTTCCGCTGAGGCCGCAAAGGAGGAAAACGAAAATGAAGATCCCGATGAAATGGCTCAGGGAATATGTACCGGTACAGTATTCCGCTGAAGAATATGCGTCCAAGATGATCATGACCGGCACCGCCGTGGAGGAGACCTTCCCCGTCTCCGGAGAGATCTCCGGCGTCGTGGTGGGCAAGCTGCTCTCCGTCGTGCCCCATCCCGACAGCGACCATCTGGTCATCTGTCAGGTCGAAGTGGGCGGCGAGAGGCCGCTGCAGATCGTGACCGGCGCGCCGAACGTGAAGGCGGGCGACATCGTGCCCGTGGCCATGCACGACAGCCATCTGCCCGGCGGCGTGCACATCAAATCCGGCAAGCTGCGCGGCGAGACGAGCGAGGGCATGCTCTGCTCCGGGCCGGAGCTGAACGTGCCGGAAGGGCTCTATCCGCACTGCGGCGACGAGGGCATCCTGCAGTTCAACGAAGAATACGCCCCCGGCACCGACGCGCGCGACGTGCTGGGCATCCATGACGACGTGATCGATTTTGAGATCCTCGCCAACAGGCCGGATCTGCTGTGCGTCTGGGGCATCGCGCACGAAAGCGCGGCCGTGCTGGGCGAAAAATGCACCATCCCGGAGATCACCGTCGAAGAAAAGGGCGAGGAAGCCTTCCCGAACATCGCCACCGTGACCGTGGAAGACAACGAGCTCTGCCCGCGCTATTGCGCGCGCGTGATCCGCAACGTCAAGATCGGCCCGAGCCCGATGTGGATGCGCGAGAGGCTGCATGCCGCCGGCGTGCGCCCCATCAACAACATCGTCGATATTACAAACTATGTCATGCTTGAGACAGGCCATCCCATGCACGCCTTTGACCTGAACAAGGTGCGCGGACACGCCATCGTCGTCCGCCGCGCGCATGAGGGCGAAATGCTGACCACCCTCGACGGCAAGGAATATGCGCTCAACCCGAACATGCTCGTCATCGCCGATCAGGAACATGCCACCGGCCTTGCGGGCGTCATGGGCGGAGAGGAGAGCGAGATCACCGAGGGCACGGGCGACGTGCTGTTTGAGTGCGCCGCGTTCGACCGCGCCAACATCCGCATCACCGGCCGCACGCTGGGCATCCGCACCGAGTCCTCCGGCCGCTTTGAGCGCGGCGTGAACCCGGACACCGCCCTGCAGGCCGTGAACCGCGCCTGCCAGCTGGTCAATCTGCTCGGCTGCGGCGAAGTGCTGCCCGGCGTCTACGACAGCCGCCCCGAAGCCCCGGCCAGGCCCGCCATCGCCGCCTCCGTCAGCCGCATCAACTCCCTGACCGGCGTGCAGATCTCCGGCGAGCGCATGGTCGAGATCCTCGAAGGGCTTGAGATCCATTGCGAACTCAGCGGCGACACTCTCACCTGCACCGCGCCCGTCTGGCGGCAGGATCTGGAAATGGAAGCCGACATCGCCGAGGAAGTGCTGCGCATGTACGGCTACGACGCGCTGCCCTCCACCCTCATGAACGGCCTGACCACCCCCGGCGGCCGCAGCGAAAAGCAGCTGGTCTCCGACGCGGCCAAGAACGCGCTGGTCACCCGCGGCTTCTACGAGGTATACGCCTTCTCCTTCGTCACGCCCAAGTGGGTCGCCGGGCTGCCGGTGGCCGAGGAGGACGAGCGCAAAAACGCCATCGCCATCCGCAATCCGCTGGGCGAGGATACCTCCGTCATGCGCACCAGCCTCGTGCCCTCCATGCTCTCCAACGTCGCCTTCAACCTCAGCCGCGGCGCGCAGGAGCTGCGCCTGTTTGAGGTCTGCCCGGTGTTCATCAGGCAGGGCGAGGGCGAGCTGGCCCACGAAAAGAGCATGCTCTCCATCGCCATGGCAGGCGCGGGCGCTGATTTCTACGCGCTGCGCGACGCCGTCTATGCCGTGCTGGAGCGCTTCGGCGTGAAGCCGTCCATCTCCGCCGGCGGCGATAATTACTATCATCCGGGCCGCAAGGCCGTCGTCACCATCCGCGGCCGCGAGCAGATCGCGCAGCTGGGCGAGATCCATCCGGATTACGCCGAGCAGTTCGATATCTCCGCGCGCGTCTATGTGGCCGAAATCGACCTCGAGGCGCTCGCTTCCATGCAGGCACCGCAGCCCAAGATCAAGGCGCTGCCCAAGTTCCCGGCCGTCACGCGCGATCTGGCGCTGGTCATGGCCGAGGAAGTCGGCGTGGGCCCGGTCATGGACGGCATCCGCAAGGCTGCAGGCCGCGAGCTCGAGCGCGTGGAACTGTTCGATATCTATCGCGGCGCGCAGCTGGGCGAGGGCAAAAAATCCGTCGCCTTCTCGCTCGCCTTCCGCGCGGCTGACCGCACCATGAACGAGGAGGACATCTCCAAGGCCATGAAGAAGGTGCTCGATTCCGTGAAGAAAAACTTCGGCGCGGAGCTGCGCTGAGGAAAGGGGGGGGGGGGGGGGGCGGGCGCCCCCCCCCGGGCGGGGGGGGGGGGGGGCGGCGG
>JAUMYC010000237.1:2264-3414 GCA_030528845.1 Eubacteriales bacterium | reverse complement strand
ATGACGGGCATGGAGCTGGCGCGGGAGATCGTGCGCCTGCACCCCGCCTGCTGCCTCATCTTCTGCACCAGCTTTACGCAGTATGCGCTGGACGCCATCCAGCTGCATGTGCCGGGCTATCTGGGCTACCTCATCAAGCCGGTCACCACGGAGGCGATCCACCGGGAGATCGAATTGTCCGGCGTGGCCTGCCGCACGGCGCCGCTGCTGACGGCCCGGTGCTTCGGCAATTTCGAGGTGTATGCGCAGGGGCAGCCGCTCGCCTTCAGGCGCACGCGCTCCAAGGAACTGCTGGCCTACCTCATCGACCGCAACGGCGCGGGCGTGACGGCCAAGCAGATCTGCGCCTGCCTGTGGGACGACGGCGTCAGCGACGCCAAGAACCTCAATTACCTCTATCAGCTCTTTGACGACCTGCGCAATACGCTCAGCGCCGTGGGCGCGGAAAGCGTGCTGCTGCGGCAGGGGTACAGCTATTTTGTTGACCCTGCGTGCATCAGCTGCGACTATTACGAATACCTTGCCATCGGCAGGCCGGAATTCCGCGGAGAATATATGACGCAGTACAGTTGGGCAGAGGAAACCTGCGGGCTGCTGTGGCGGAAATAACGCGCAAAGCGACCGGGGCGCCGGCCGCTTTTTGGCAGGGTTGCACGGGCGGCGGGGCGTGTAAGGGGTTTGTGAGACCTTTTGCCTATACTGTAGACTGACAGCAAGTCTGCCCGGCGCAAAGGGGCGCACTTACTTTTTTTTCCGGAAAGGGCGCACACAATCCCGGGCGGATCGTATAAAGAAAGGAACAGCAATGAGGCCGCATCTGCCGGCGCATTGACGGATGGAACGACGATGGGAATGGCGATATTGAAACTGACGATTGCAGCGATGCTGCCGGTGCTTCTTGCGGTGGGCTTTTGCGGGCTGGAGCTTCGCAGCGCCCGCTTTGCCGCTGCGCCGCGCCGCCTCAGGCAGACGGTGATCGGCGTGGCCTACGGCCTGCTGGCCATTCTTTCCACGGAGATCGGTATTCCCGTTGACGAGGCGGTGCTCAATGTGCGCAATGCCGCGCCGCTGACGGCGGGCCTCATCTTCGGCGGGCGGGCGGGCGTCATCGCCGGCCTGATCGGCGGCATAGAGCGCTGGCTGGCGATCT
>JAUMYC010000237.1:0-2254 GCA_030528845.1 Eubacteriales bacterium | reverse complement strand
TGGCGATCTACTGGGGCGTGGGCACATACACGCGCATGGCCTGCACCATTGCGACGATCGTCGCCGGCATATTCAGCGCGCTGATCCGCCGCTATATTCTGGATAACAAGCGGGCGTCGTACATCTACGGTCTGGCGGCGGGCATCATCACCGAAGTGCTGCACATGCTGCTCGTGTTCGTCACCAATATGGAAGACATGAAGCGGGCGTTTGAGGTGGTGCAGAAGTGCGCGCTGCCGATGATCGCCGCGACGGGCATTTCCGTGATGCTCGCGGTGCTGGCGGTCACGCGCATGCGCGGGGAAAAGGGCAACCCGCCGCGCGAGCACAAGAAGATCGCCCAGACATTCCAGCGCCTGCTGCTCATCTGCGTTGTGGCGGCTTTTGCCGCGACCAGCATATTCACCAGCGTCATGCAGCTGCAGCTGGCGCAGAGCAATGCCGGTGAGATTCTGCGGCTGAACCTGGAGGATGTGCGCGAGAGCATCCGCTCCGCATCGGATGAGGAGCTGCTGGATATCGCGCACGGCATTTCTGCCCGTCTGCCCGTCGTGCCCACGGTGGAGTTCCTCTCCCTGCTGGCGGATTATTACGACGTGACCGATATCAACGTCGTGGATAAGAACGGCATCGTCACCGCCAGCAACAACCCGGACTTTATCGGCTTTGATATGACCTCCACCTTGCAGTCCGTCTTCTTCCTGCCGCTGCTGGGCGGGGAGGAGGAGCTGGTGCAGGATTATCAGGCGCTGGGCTTTGACGCTTCCATCGGCAGAAAGTATGCGGGCGTCAGCCTCGCATCCGGCGGCTTTGTGCAGGTGGGCTATGATGCGGAGCGCTTTCAGCAGCGCATCAGCGAGCAGGTTGTCGCGGCGGCGCGCCACCGGCGCGTGGGGCAGACGGGCTTCATCGTCATCTGCGATGCGCGGGGGCGCATCACCAGCGACCGCGACGGGCATGAGGGCCAGCACATCACCCTGCTGGGCGAAGCCGACGACAGCTACGACGAACTGACCATGTACAGCGCCGAAATCTACGGCGAGGCGTCGATGTTCATGTACACCAAGGCGGAGGGCTACAACATCATCGCGGTGCTGCCCAAGGCCGAGGTCATGTTCTCGCGCGACGTCGCCGTCTACATTCTGGCCTTCATGGAGATCATCGTTTTCGCGATGCTGTTCGGGCATGTGTATTTCCTGATCAGCAGTCTGGTCGTGCGCAATATCCAGAAGATCAACCGTTCGCTGGCGAGCATCACGGCCGGCGACCTCTCGGTGACGGTGGACGTGCGCGCCAGCGAGGAATTCGCCTCGCTCTCGGACGATATCAATCACACGGTCAGAACCCTGCGCCGCTATATCGACGAGGCGGCTGCGCGCATTGATCAGGAGCTTGAGTTTGCCCGGCAGATTCAGCTCTCCGCGCTGCCCTCCGTCTTCCCGCCCTATCCGGACAGGAAGGATTTTTCGATCTTCGCCGCGATGGATACGGCCAAGGAGGTCGGCGGCGACTTCTACGATTTCTACATGCTCGGCGACAGGCAGCTGGCCTTCCTGATTGCCGATGTTTCCGGCAAGGGCATCCCCGCCGCCATGTTCATGATGACGGCCAAGACGCTGATCAAGAGCCTCGTGGAGAGCGGCAAGGATGTGGACGAGGCCTTCACGCAGGCGAACGAAACCCTCTGCCAGAGCAACGAGGCGGGCATGTTCGTCACCGCGTGGCTCGGTATTCTGGATACGGAGACCGGCTGCCTGCGCTTTGCCAACGCGGGCCACAATCCCCCGGCCATCCGCCGCAGGGACGGGCAATACGAATTCCTGAAATCCCGCGTGAATCTGGTGCTCGCCGGCATGGAGGGCATCCGCTACCGCAAAAACGAGGTCACGCTGGAACCGGGCGATACGCTGTACCTGTACACCGACGGCGTCACCGAAGCGCAGAATGAGGCGCAGGCGCTCTACGGCGAGGAAAGGCTGCTCGCCAGCCTGAACGCCGCCGGCGGCGCGGATGTTGAGGCGGTCTGCCGCGCGGTCAAGCGGGATGTGGACGCCTTTGCCGGTACGGCGCAGCAGTTTGACGATATCACGATGCTGTGCGTCCGCCTGAGTGAGCAGGACGACGCCGAAACGCTGGAAACCACGCCGGATGCGGCGTCGTCTGCGCAGGCTGCGGCGTTTATAGAGGCGCAGGCCCGGAAGCTGAACCGGCCGGAAAAGACGGCAGCCCGGCTGATGATCGCTGCGGACGAGGT
>JAUMYC010000044.1 GCA_030528845.1 Eubacteriales bacterium | reverse complement strand
CGGAGACGAACCCGGCGAAGCCCGCTGCAAACAGGCCCGCCGCGCCGACCCGCCATGGCACGAGCGCGTTTTTGACCCGCGCAGCCGCGAAGAACGCAAGCTAATAGACCAGAAGATATCCAAACGCCGGTGCAAGCAGCGAGGCAAGCGCCCCGACGGCAGCGGAAACGCCCTGCATGCACAGTACGCCGAACGTCGCCGCGCCGACGAACAGCGCATGCAGCACGACGTACAGCGCGCCCGCGCAGTAATGCGTCAGAACGATATGCCCGCGCGAAACAGGCAGCGAGGCCATCGTCGAAACGGCGCCCTCGCGCAGCCGCCTGCCCAGAATGTTTGCGCCCATCGCCGCCGAATACGCGCCGAAGAGCAGGAAACAGCCCCGGCCCGCCGCCTCCAGCAGCACATTCGTCTCGGGCAGCGCCGCGCCGAGCTCCGGCATTTCCAGCAGCTCCGCCGCCAGCAGAACGCCCGGCTTGAGCAGGCCCGCCAGCGCCATCAGCAGGCAAAGCGAGACCGTCAGCCAGACAAAGCTCTTTCTATACCCGCGCATCGCCCATGCAAACATGGCGCGCCCTCCCTTCTATTGAAACAGATGGTCCAGAACATCCTCCAGCGACGGCTCTTCCACCAGCAGCCGCCGCACCCGCACGCCGGAGAGCTCTTTGATGAGCGCATCCGGCTCGCCCTCATAGAGGAAGCGCGTCACATCGCCCTCGCGCTCGATGGCGCTGCTGCCCAGCCGCTGCGCAACGCCCGCGTCCGCGCATTCGAGCGTGACCAGATGCACGTCGCCGTTGACGAGATTGCCGACCTCGTCCGTCACTGCGATCTCCCCGTCGCGCAGGATCGCCGCGCGGTCGCACAGGCGGCGCACCTCGCTCAGGCTGCCCGAGGCATAGAGCACCGCCGCGCCGCGCTCCCTCTCCTCTCGCAAAAGAGAAAAAAGCGCCTCCTGCGTGAGCGGATCGAGCCCCGCGGCCGCCTCATCCATGAGGATGAGCGCCGGGCGATGCATCAGCGCCAGCACGATGTTCAGCTTGCGGCAGCCGGCAGGCGTGAGCTCACGCACGCGCCGGGCGATGTCGATCTCCAGGCGGCGAATGAGCCGGCCGAGATACGTCTCGTCCACGCTCCTGTAATACCGGCTGTGCAGGCGGAGCACGTCGCCCACGCGCAGGCCGGGGTACAGCGCGCTCTCTGCGGGCAGATAGCCCACCATCGCCCGCATTTTCGGCGTGCGCCGATCGAATCGCCGCCCGTTCAGCAGCACCTCGCCGCCGTCTTTGGACGTCAGATCCATGATGCAGCGAAGCGCGGTCGTCTTGCCCGCGCCGAACGGCCCGAGCAGGCCGAGGATCTCCCCCGCGCGCACCTCAAGGCAAAGATCGTGCACCCCGCGATTTTTCCCGTAATATTTCGTCAGCCCTTCGACCTGCAGCATTCCCGCATCCTCCAAAATTCGCTATGGTCTATTATAACACAAAGGGCTGCCGAAAAGTTCGGCAGCCCTGCGGTAGCTGTGTTATTTTCAGATCTTGTCGGCGTTGCAGGTGGCCACGATGTCGCTGCCCGCGCCGGCTGCGTCGGCGATGAGCACGTCGCCCACGCGGACGGGAGCCTGCACCTTAGCCTGCTTGCAGGCTTCGAGCACTTCTTCGATCTTCGCCTTGGGGATCTGAGTGGCGGTCTTGCAGGAGACGACCGGCCTGTCTCCGCCCTTGCAGAGGACAGAGGTGGTCACGGTGCGCATCGGCATGGTCAGTTCCTGAATGCCGTAGGTCTCGCCGCGCTTGCAGGTGTTGCCCGTCACGGTGATCTTTTCGCCCTCGCGCGTCACGCGGAGCTGGCAGCCCATGGGGCAGATAATGCACGTCATTTCACGCGTTTCCATGTTTCCAACTCTCCTTCCGCGTCAGGCGAGGGTGACGGTCACATCGCCCGTCACGTCGCCAAGCTCGATCGCGATCTTTTCCATCTCGCCGGGAAGCATGATCTGCTTCTTGCGCTTCGCGAGCACCTTGTCGCCGCAGCGCACTTCCACAGTCGCGCCCTTGACGGGGTTGCCCACGCGGAAATACAGCTCGGCCTTGCCCTCGGCGCCCTTGCTCAGCTTCTGCGGCGCGGTGTAGCGCACGCCGTTTTCGGCCTTCACGCCATACCATTCGGTCGCCTTGGGACCGTCGATGGCATAGGCGGCAGCGGCAGCGCCGGCCAGCGCAGCCTCGGCGGATACGTTATCCACAAGGTCATGCACATGCAGCACGTTTCCGCAGGCAAACACGCCGGGAACAGAGGTCTGCCTCGTCTCGTCCACCACGGCGCCGCTGGTGACGCGGTCCATCTGGATGCCCGCGGCCAGAGAGAGCTCGTTTTCCGGGATGAGGCCGACGGAGAGGAGGAGCGTGTCGCACGGGATGGTCTCTTCCGTGCCGGCGATGGGCTTCTTCGTCGCCGGGTCGACCGCGCTCACGACCACGCCCTCCACGCGCTCTTTGCCCAGAACGGCGGTGACGGTATGATCGAACTTGAGCGGGATATCGTTATCCACAAGGCACTGCACGATATTGCGGTTCAGGCCGCTGGAGTAGCTCATCAGCTCTGCCACCAGCTTGACCTTCGCGCCTTCCCAGGTCATGCGGCGCGCCATGATCAGGCCGATGTCGCCGCTGCCGAGGATGACGATCTCCTTGCCGGGCAGATAGCCTTCCATGTTGACCAGCCTCTGCGCGCAGCCGGCGGTATACACGCCTGCGGGGCGGCTGCCGGGGATGTTCAGCGCGCCGCGGGTGCGCTCACGGCAGCCCATGGCCAGCACGATCGCGCCCGCCTGCACCTTCACAAGGCCCTGCTGCGTATTCACGCAGGTGATCTCTCTGTTCTGGCTCACGTCGAGCACCATGGTGTCCGTCCAGACTTCGACGTCGGTCTGCTCGACCTTGTCGATAAACCTCTGGGCGTATTCCGGGCCGGTGAGCTCTTCGCCGAAATAATGCAGGCCGAAGCCGTTGTGGATGCACTGGCGGAGGATGCCGCCCAGCTTCACGTCGCGCTCGATGATGAGCACTTTGGCTTGCGGCTTGGCTACCTTGGCAGCCAGAGCGGCCGCCAGACCGGCGGGACCGCCGCCGACGATAGCAACGTCATAGATGCAGCTCATTCGTTATCGCCGTCCTCTCTGGTCTTGCCGACGAGCAGGTGCGAACCTGCGCCGAACTTCGTAAGGGCTTCCATGGGGATATCGAGCTCACGGGCGAGGATGTCCATGACCCTCGGGCCGCAGAAGCCGCCCTGACAGCGGCCCATGCCCGCGCGGGTGCGGCGCTTCACTCCGTCGAGCGAGCGAGCGCCGCGGCGGATGGCCTCGACGATCTCGGCCTCGGTGATGGTCTCGCAGCGGCAGATGATGCGGCCGTAGAGCGGAGACTCGGCGATGGCGGCCTTCTTTTCTTCCTCGGTCATATGACGGAACGCCTTGATCGGCTGGCGCTCCGGGTCAAAGAACGGCTTGCGGTTGAGCACGAGGCCCTCGCTCTGCAGCACCTGCGCCACTTCCTCGGCGATGGCCGGGGCGCTGGACAGGCCGGGCGAGCAGATGCCCGCCGCGAAGATCATGCGCGGATCGACCTCGGAGGGGCGGATGATGAAATCGCCCGTGGAGGGCTGCGCACGCACGCCTGCGAAGCTGGTGATCACGCCGCGCAGGTTCAGGCCGGGGGTGCTCTTGATGGAAAGACGGCTGAGCTCGTCGATGGACGCGGCGGACACGGAGGTATCCTCCTTGTCGGTCATGTCCACGGCCGTCGGGCCGGCGAAGGAATTGCCGTCCACCGTCGGGGAGACCAGCACGCCCTTGCCCATCTTGGAAGGCGTCTGGAAGATGACCTTCTGCAGATTGGCGGCGGTGCGGTCCAGCAGCATATATTCGCCCTTGCGGGGTTTGATCTTGAAGGATCCGTCGCCGATGAGCGCGGCGACCTCGTCGGCATGCACGCCGGCGGCGTTGACGACGTACTTCGCACGCAGGTGATACACGCCCGCCGTGACATGCAGGCCGTCGCCCTTGCGCTCGATGGCGCTGACGGGGCTGTCCATCATCCAGCGCACGCCGTTATGCCTCGCGTTTTCCGCGCAGGCGATGGTCATTTCGTAGGGGCAGGTGATGGCGCCGGTGCCCGCATAGAGCGCGGCGGTGACGTCGCCCGAGAGCATGGGCTCCATTTCGCGCGCCTCGTCGCCGGAGATGATGCGCATGTCCGGCACGCCGTTTTCGAGCCCGCGCTCGTACAGGTTCTTCAGTTCCTTTTCGTCCTCTTCGCCAAAGGCGATGACGAGCGTGCCGATGCGCTTGAGCGGCACGTTCAGCTCGCGGCACCACTGGTCGAACATGGCGTTGCCCTTGACGTTGAGCTTGGCCATCATCGTGCCGGGCACACAGTCATAACCCGCATGAACGATCGCGCTGTTGGCATGCGAAGCGCCCATCGCGACGTCTTCCGCGGCGTCGATCAGCGCGACCTCCAGCCTGTAGCGGGAGAGCTCCCTGGCGATGGCGGAGCCGACTACGCCCGCGCCGATGACGGCTACATCATAATCCATGGTGATCATGTGCAAAACCCTTTCTTTTCCGCATTCCCAAACGACGCCTGCCCGCAAAAGCACGCAGCACACGCCTGTATGGCAATATTATAGTGCAAACTGCCGTTTTCGTCCATCCCAAACGCCAAAGGAATTGTTAATAATGTTTAGAAAACATTATGAAACGGCGCGCTGCCCGGGTTCCATGCTATAATATCTCAACGACACACCCGCTGCAAGGAAACGATCACTTTGAAAACCATCCTGCTCACATTGGCAAAATGTCTGGCGTTTTTCCTGGGCTGGGCGATCGCAGCGGGGCTTTGTCCGCTGCCCTCCGCCGTCTCCCCGGCTGTTTGGAGGCTCTGGGCGGAGATCACGCCGCTTCTGGCCATCTGCCTGTTCACCGCTCTGTTCTGGGGCATCGAAAAGCGCTCGCTCCGGCTCTGCCTGTTCCGTTTCCCCGGAAAGGGGCTGCTGATCGGCGCCTCTGCCGGGCTGTTCTGGCTGGGCGCGCCTGTGCTGCTGCTCTGGGGCATGGGAGCGGCGCATTTTACCCATGCCGGGCCGGTCGAGGCGCTCCCCCTCTGGTGGATCGCCGCCTGTCTGAACGTGGCAACGCAGGAGCTGCTCGTGCGCGGCTACATGTACCAATTGATCAAGCAGCGGCATAACCTCCCCGCGGCGGTGATCGTCACGAGCCTGCTGTTCACCCTGCTGCACGGAGGCGCTTTGGAGGCAGGGCTCGTGCCGACGCTGAACGTGCTGAGCATGAGCCTGCTGATGACGATCGTGCTGGAGTACAGCGGCTCCCTCCTTGCGCCCATCCTGATGCACGCCATCTGGAACAGCGTCGGCGCATTGCTCTTGGGCGGCGTCTCCTTGGCAGACGATTATCCGCACCTGCTCAGCATGGTCCTTACGGGCAGCGAGCTGATCACCGGCGGCCCCTGCAAGGTCGAGGGCAGCATTATCGTCTTGGCTGTGAACCTGCTCCTGATCGGCGTGTTCTTCATCCTATACAAAAAACAGCGCGCCTGAGCGCAAAAAAGACCGCGTATCCGTTTTGATACGCGGTCTTTCTGTATAAACGATCACATGCCCGCTTCCCTCTCGCCGTTGAGGCACACGGAAACCATGCGCGTGACGCCCTTTTCCTCCATGGCCACGCCGTAGAGCGAATCGCAGCGCTCCATGGTTCCCTTTCTGTGCGTGACGACCACGAACTGGGTCGAACGGGAGAATTCACGCAGGTATTCGGCGAAGTTGTCGATGTTCGCGTCGTCCAGCGCGGCCTCGATCTCATCGAGGAAGCAGAAGGGCGTGGGCTTGAGCTTGAGCATGGCAAAGAGGATGGCGATGGCCGTGAGCGCGCGCTCGCCGCCGGAGAGCAGCGAGAGCAGCGTCAGCTTCTTGCCCGGAGGCTGCGCCTTGATCTCGATATCGCAGCCGAGCGGGTCGGAAGGATCGGTCAGCTGCAGAGCGGCCTGTCCGCCTCCAAAGAGCGCGACAAAGGTCTTCTGGAAATTCTCGTTGAGCAGCACGAACTGCTCGGAGAAGCGCCGGGCCATCTGCTTGGTGAGGTCTTCGATCACCTTCTGCAGGTCGAGGTCGGCCTTGCTCAGGTCGTCCCGCTGCGTGGAAAGCTCTTCCACGCGCTCCTGCGTCTGTCTGTATTCGTCCACCGCGCCGACGTGCACCGGGCCCATCTCGCGGATCCGCTGGCGGATCTGTGCAATGCGCCTGTCCGCCTCGCCCAGCTTGAAATCCTCACTGCGGAAGGGCTCCGCGCCGGCGTAGGTCAGCTCGTAGTCCTCCCAGATGCGGTCGCACAGCTGCTTATACTCGCCTTCCGCGCGCTGCAGCGCCATGTCTCCGCGGTATTTCCTGTCGCTGAGCGCCTCGGTCTCCTTGCGCAGCTCCTCGCTGCGGTCGGACACGCGGGAGAGCTGCTGCTGCGCCTCGGCGCGAAGGGCATCCGCTTCGTTGAAGCGGGTGCGTTCGCTCTCGAGGGCACTGCGTTCCCCGGCGAGCCGCTGCTCGTCCCGGCGCAGCTGCGCGTCCAGCTCTTCTATGCGCCCGGCGGTCTGCGCGAGTGCCTTTTCATTGTCCGCCTTGGCGTTTTCCAGCGTCGCGCTGTCCAGCGTCAGGCGGCTGGCGTCCGCCTCCAGCGCGGCAAGGCCCCTGCTGCGCGCGGCCAGCTCCACCTTGCGGGCGGAGAGCGCCTCTCGCAGGGCGGCTGCCTGCGCGCGCGCGGTGAGCAGCTCCTTCTGCATGGCGGAGATCTCCGCCTGACTGACGGACTGGGTGTCCTCCTCGGCCCCCTGCTGGTTTTCGATCTCGCTGAGCCGCTCGCGGATCTCCCGCTCCTGCTCGTCGAGCCGCTCGAGTTCCGCATCGATGTCGGCCATGCGCGCCTCGCGCGCCTGCACGGCGGCCTGCGCCGCGTCGAACTGGCCCGCCTGCCGCTCGCACACGAGCTCCTGACGGTGCACCGCGTCGAAGAGTTCTCCGCGCTCCTTCTTCAGGCGCGCGCGCTCCTCTTCATGCCGCTTGAGCTCCTCCGCCGCCTCCGCGAGGGTCTTCTCGCTCTCGCGCAGCAGCTTTTCATGCTCGTCGATCTCGCGTTCGCGCGAGAGCAGGCTGGTCATGCGGCTGTTCACGCTGCCGCCGGTCATGGAGCCGCCGGGGTTCATCACGTCGCCCTCGAGCGTGACCAGACGGAACGCCTGTTTGCCCGCGCGCATGATGGCGATGCCGCTGTCGAGATCCTTGGCGATGACCGTGCGGCCGAGCAGAAAGCGCACGACCTCGGCATATTCGCCGTCGTATTCCACCAGCTCGCTTGCAACGCCGAAGCAGCCGGGCATGCTCATCAACTGCCGCTCGCGCGCATCCAGCGTGCGCCCGCGCACGGCGGAGAGGGGCAGGAACGTAGCCCGGCCGAGCCGGTTTTCGCGCAGATAGGCGATCATGCGCTTGGCGTCCTCTTCCGCGCCCACGACCACGTTCTGCAGCGACGCGCCCAGCGCCATTTCGATGGCGCGCTCATACTGCGCGGGCACCTTGATCAGCTCTGCGACCGCGCCGCGCACGCCCGCGCCGCCCGGCAGCCGCTTCGCCTGCACGAGCACCTGCCTGACGGCGTTTTGATAGCCCTCATAATCGCGCTGCATCTCGCGCAGGATCCGCAGGCGGGACTGGGCGTCCCTCCGCTGCGCCTGTATGCCCGCGACGGATTTATTCAGCGCGTCGGTGCGCTCGTTGAGCTCCTTGACGCGGCTGTCTGCGGCGGCGGTGCGCTCTCGGGTCTGCTCCAGCAGATCCTTCTCGCCTGCCAGCCGTTCACCCGCAAGGCGCATGTCCTCGCGCTGGGCTTCGGCCTTTTCCTCTTCCATGCCGCGCGTTTCCTGCAAAACGCCCCTGCGGGATTTGATATTTTCCAGCATCGTCGCATAGCGCGAGAGCATGGAGCGCATATCGCTCATGCGGTTCATCACGGCGATGAGCGTCTTTTTCGCCTGTTCGCTGCGCTCTTCCAGCTGCCGGGCGCTCTCTTCGGCCTCATTGGCCTGCGCCTCGGCCAGCTCGGCCTGCGCGTTCATCTCCCGCACGGCCTCGCGCTCCGCGGCGATCTTTTCCACCAGCTCGCTCAGCTGCTGCTCCACGCCCTCGCGGTTGCCCTCGGAGGCCTCGGACAGCGCCAGCAGGCGTTCGCGTTCGCGCTTTTCGCCCGCAAGCCGCTCCCGCAGCACGTTCGCCGCGCCTTCGTGCGCCTCTGTGTCGCGGATGAGCTCCTGCACCTTCTCGCGCAGAGCGGCGGCCTGCGCTTCGTGGCGCGCGAGCTCTTCCTCCGCCTGCGCGCGCTGCGCATGCAGCGACTCGCGCCGCTCCTCGGCCCCGGCGATCGCCTCGGCGAGCTCCTGCGCGGCCTGCCGCAGCTCCGCGATGCGCTGTTCATAGCGCACGGAGCGCACGAGGAATACGTTGAGCTCCAAGCTCTTGAGCTCATCGCGCACGGCGAGATACTCCCGCGCGGTCTCGCTCTGCAGGCGCAGAGGCTCCAGCCTGCTCTCGAGCTCGGTCAGGATATCCTCCACCCTCGCAAGGTTCGCGCGCGTGTTTTCCAGCCTGCGCTCGGCTTCCTTGCGCCGGGTCTTGAATTTGACGATGCCCGAGGCCTCCTCAAAGACCTGACGCCTGTCCTCGCTGCGGGCGGAGAGGATCTCGTCGATGCGCCCCTGACCGATGAGCGAATAGCCGTCTCGGCCGATGCCCGTGTCGCGGAAGAGCTCCAGGATATCCTTGAGCCTGCAGCTGCTGTGGTTGATAAAATATTCGCTCTCGCCGCTGCGATAGGCGCGCCTTGTCACGGCCGCCTCGGCAAAATCGATGGCGAGGCCGCCGTCGCTGTTGTCAAAGACGAGCGTCACCTCGCAATAGGAGAGCCTTTTGCGCTTCTCGGTGCCGTTGAAGATGACGTCTTCCATCTTCGCGCCGCGCAGCATGCGCGCGCTCTGCTCGCCCAGCACCCAGCGCACGGCGTCGTTGATGTTGCTCTTGCCGCTGCCGTTGGGGCCGACGATGCCGGTGATGCCGTCGTCAAAGACGATCTCCACCTTCTCGGCGAACGATTTGAAGCCGTAGATCTCGAGTTTTTTCAGTCGCAATCCGTTATCCCTCATTAGTCGTCCCGGCGGGAAAGCCCGCCGGGACGATATATATTTCTCATTCGGAAGCCTTCGGCCCGGAGAGCAGGCTGATCGCCTGCGCGGCGGCCTGCTGCTGGGCCTGACGCTTTGTGCGCCCCTGCCCCTTGCCGAGCAGCTGCCCGTCCACGCTCACATGAGCCGTGAACGTGGGCGCGTGCGGCGGCCCCTCCATGGAGACGATCTCATAGGAAGGCGCGTGTCCGTCCTTCTGAAGCAGCTCCTGCAGGCGCGTCTTGGAATCCATGGCAAAATAATCCAGATCCACGCTCGCGCGCACGTCTATGGTCCGCTCCACAAGGTCAAACGCCGCCTCGGTCCCGCCGTCGAGATAGACAGCGGCGATCACCGCTTCCATCGCGTCTGCCAGCAAAGAGGGCTTTCTGCGCCCGCCGGTGCGCTCCTCGCCCACCGAAAGGCGGATCTCCTTGCCGATCTGATAGCCCGCCGCTGCCTGCGCCAGCGTCTCTTCGCGCACAAGAGCGCTGCGAAGGCGGGAGAGCCCGCCTTCGGGCATGTCGGGGTGCAGCATGTACAGGAGCCGGCTGACCGCCAGCTCCAGTACAGCGTCGCCTAAAAATTCCAGCCGCTGGTTGTCCGGCACATGCCGGTCGCTGCCATAGGACGGGTGCGTCAGCGCCGTTTCCAGAAGGGAAGCGTCCTTGAAGCAGTAGCCCAGCCGCTGCTGCATTTCCTCAAGCATTCTCTTCGAGATACTTGACGATATCGCCGACCGTGCGCACGTCGGCGAGCAGGCTGTCGTCCACCGTGATGGCGAACTCCTGTTCGATATCCATGATGAGCATCATGACGTTGGCGCTGTCTGCGCCCAGATCTTCCACCAGACGGGAGCTCAGCTCGATCTCCTTGCCGTCCACGGGCAGCTGATCGCGGATCAGCGCGCAAATCTTCTCAAAAACCATGATAAAATTCCTCCTTATGTATTGTCGTTGTTGTCCTCAGCAGTGTCGAGCGCGGCAAGCTCCTCCACGCCCTTCTGGATGCGGGCGACAACGCCGCCCTGCACCATCTTCCTCGCCTGCCCGGCCGCGTTCATGATGGCCGTGGCGGTGGCGTTGCCGTGCGCCTTGATGAGCGCGCCGTTTACGCCCAGCAGAGGCGCTCCGCCGTATTTTTCGCTGTCGAGCCTGCCCTTGAACTTTTTCAGCGAGGGCTTGACCAGCAGCGCGCCGATCTTGCCGCGCAGCGTGGCGAGCATATCGACCTTCATCAGGCCGAACATGGCGCCGGCAAGGCCTTCGGTGAGCTTGAGGATGATATTGCCGTCAAAGCCGTCGCACACGACGACGTCCGCCTTGCCAAAGGGCACCTCGCGCGCTTCGATATTGCCCGCAAAGCGGAAGGCCTTCTGCTTTGCCAGCAGGCCGTAGGCCTCCTGCGTCATGCGGTTGCCCTTGGTCTCCTCCGCGCCGATGTTGGCGAGCCTGACCTCGGGATCTTCGATGTCGAAGAACGCGCGCATATACGCCGCGCCCATCAGGCCGAACTGCACCAGCCACTTGCTCTGGCAGTCCACGTTTGCGCCGCTGTCCAGCAGCAAAAAGGGCTTCTCCGCACCCGGATAGACCACGGCCAGCGCGGGCCGCTCGATGCCCTTGATGCGCCCGATGCGCAGCATGCCGCAGGCCAGCACTGCGCCCGTGGAGCCCGCGGAAACGAACGCATCCGCCTTGCCCTCGCGCACGGCCATGGCCGCCTTGACCATGCTGCTCTCCGTCTTTTTGCGCACGGCGAGCATGGGCGCGTCGTGCATGTCGATCACATCCGGCGCGTCGATGATCTCCAGCCTGTCTTTGATCTCCGCCCCGGCTCCGGCGGTCTTCTGCCTGAGCAGCGCCTCCGGGCCGTAGAGCTGAATGGTGATGTCGCTGAATTCCTTAAGCGCCAGCAGCGCTCCTTCGCAGATGGCGTCCGGCGCGTTGTCGCCGCCCATGGCGTCCAGTGCGATACGTATCATAGCCAAATAGCACACCCTCCGTATTTTGCCTTTATTCGGCGATCTTCTTTCCGTTTGCCAGCAGATATTCCTCCGCCTCCGGGCACCACAGCCCGTTGTGCGCGCTGCAGATCTCGTGCAGCGCGGCAAAGAGCGGGTCGCTCTTGCCCTTTTCCGCAAAGTCGTCGATGGCCGTCATGGGCATTTCGATATGCGTGTAGCACAGCTTCTTGCCGCCGGGGATATTCGGCAGGTCGATCGTCGTCTCGGCCACGCTGTCCAGCCCGCCGATGTGCGTGATCATGCCGGCGGGGTTGATCTTGCCCTCGGCCATCATGTCCAGCGCCTCGATCATATCCGCCGTGTTGCCGCCGCTCGTGCCCACCAGATGCGTGGCGGAATAATGCACGTTGTAGAAATTGAACTTCGCGGAGAGGTTCGGGTCGGTCGGGCCGGCGAAGAAGTTCAGGCAGCCGTCAAAGGCGAGGATCCTGTCCGCCTGCTCGATGACCGCGGGCACCGGCGCATAGACGAACACGTCGTCGTAGCCCGTGCCGCCGGAGAGCTCCATCAGCTCCGCCGCAGGGTCTCCCGCAGCGGTGTTCTTGTAGACCAGCTCGACGCCCATGCGCGCCGCTTCCTCGACGGTATAGATGCTCGCGGCCCTGTCCAGCCGCTTCCGGTCGATATCCGTGACCACCAGCAGGCTCGGGCGCCTGTCGCAATGGATGATATAGTCGATCGCGCCAAGGCCCATGGGGCCCGCGCAGGCCAGCAGCGCCATCTTGCCGCCTTCCACGATGCCCATCTTATGCTCGTAGCAGCCGCGCTCGGTGTGATACTGGGCGTGGAACGCGCCGATGATGCAGGAGAGCGGCTCGGCCAGAGAGCCGTAGAAGAAGCTCTTGCCGCCGAAATGCAGCAGGCAGTCCTGGTTCATGACGTCCTTGTCCATGATGCAGTAGGTCATCGCACCGCCGCAATAGGGGTAGGCATAGCCGGGGGTGCCCATCTTGCCGGGCAGGTTCAGCGCGGGCTGCATGCCGAAATATTCGCCCTCTTTGAACTGCCCCTGCCATTTTTTGCCGACCTTGACGATCTCTCCGCAAAACTCATGGCCGATGATGATGGGGTTGGTGGAAATATCCTCCGGCACGCGCTTGTGCTTTTCGCCCTGCGCCGCCGCTTTATAGCTGGACATGCAGATGCTGTCCGAAATATTTTTCACGAGGATCTCGTCGTCCTTGATCTCGGGGAGCTCAAAGGTCTCCATCCGAAGGTCGTTCACGCCATAAAGGCGCACCGCCGTGGTTTTCATGTTCCGATCCCGCTCCTTTCGTTTCCTGAAAGAGCCGCCCGTGCCGATACACAGACTGTTCCAAGGTGATATTATAGCGAAAAACAGACTCTTTTATCAACCTTTGTCATCGAATGATAGCCTGCTTTTTACACTTCGGGCGAATGCTGCGCATCAAAGGCCGCATAGAGCCTTTGCATAAAGGCGGCGAGCCGTTTGACCCCCTGCGGGAACGCCGCCATGAGCTCCGCCGCAGCCTCGCGGGCGCTGCGGGCCATCTCCTGCGTCAGCTCGCCGCCGGCCAGCGCCTCCTCCAGCTCGTCCTCGTCCAGAAGATACGCGCTGCCGTCGGCCGTGACCACGACGTCCAGCCAGCAGTCCTCAAACCACGCGCGGCCGTCTCCGTCGCAGCCGATTCCGCTGACGATATCAAAATAAAACTGCACCCACTCGCCCCGTTCGTCGCGCATGGCCGTCAGCGCCCACGGAAGGTCCGGCCGCATCCAGCTCAGCCACGTCCAGCCGTCGTCCGCGATCTTCCAGCCGCCCTGCTCGCCCAGCTGCCCGTAGGCGGGCTCGCGCAGGCGCAAAAGATCAGTCCTGTAGGCAAAGGAGCCGTCCCTCCCCCGCAGCGCACGGCCCCTGCGCTCGATCGGGCGCGTCCATTCCCTTCTGTCGATATACCGATGCTTGGCTCCCATCGCCGTCCCTCCCGCAGCAGAGCGCGCCCGTCCGGGGGCGCTCCGATCCTTATACGACCATTATATATACCATCGCCGCGCCGCGCAACGCAAAAAGCGGGCAGGCGCCGTTTCTTGACAGGGGACGCCCGCGCGTGCCATAATAGCAAAAAAACGAGCCGCACAGCGCATTTTTCACCGGAGAGGAGGCGTTTTTGCATGATCCGGATCCTCTGCGCGGATCTCTCCGGCATGGACGAGCAGGCCTATGCCGCGCTATGGGAGCGGGCGCATCCCGAGCGCAGGGCGCAGGCGCAGCGCTATCGCATGCATGCCGACGCGCAGCGCTGCCTCGCCGCAGACGCGCTCCTGCGCCGCGCGCTGGGTACAGACGACTATACGGTCGAAAAAACGCCCTCCGGCAAGCCGTTCGTCGTCGGACGAGAGCGTTTTTTCTACAACCTTTCCCATTCGGGCGAACGCGTGGTCATCGCCTATGGCGAAAGCGAAGTCGGCGTGGATATCGAGCGCCACCGCCCGGACGCCGACGCCGCGGCCATCGCCCGGCGCTTCTTCGCCCCGGAGGAGGAGCGCTATGTCATGCAGGACGCAGCCGGCATGCTCGCTCGCTTTTACGAGATCTGGACGGCCAAGGAAAGCTATGTGAAATATCTGGGGACGGGGCTGCGCACGTCGCTGTCCTCCTTCAGCGTGCTCTCCCCCGCGCCCGGCGTGTGCTTTCACCGGCCCGCGCTCGCGGACGGCTACAGCCTGTGCCTGTGCGCCGAGGAGGACAGCTTTTCCCTTGAACTGCTCTGCGTGCGGCAGCTGCTCAGCGCCCCATAAAACGAAAATCCCCCTGCTTCCCGACAGGAAACAGGGGGATCTTTTTTTGTCAAACAAACGGTTGGTTCAGCGTTCCCGGCCGCCTCCGCCGCCACGCGAGGAGCCGCCTCCGCCGCCCCTCGGGCCAAAGCCGCCAAAGCCGCCGAAGTCACCCGAGCGCCCTGCGCCGCCGCCCCGCGTGAAGCCGCCTCCGCCGCTTCTCGGGCCGAAGCCGCCCATGAACGGGCCGTGATGGTGATGCTGCCGCGGGGGATGGCCGCCAAACGGACCGGGGCCATAATGGAAGGG
>JAUMYC010000043.1:7796-14415 GCA_030528845.1 Eubacteriales bacterium | reverse complement strand
TTCCAACTAAACAGCCTGTTTAGTATAGCATAACCGAGATCAATTTGCAATCGTTTTCTGCCCGTCTCCTGCCTTTTTTAACGCATTTCATCGTTATTTTACCCGAAAACTTCTATCGTCTGCGCTTTGTACCCCCTGCAGGAGACCCTCTGCGCCCTGAGCGACGATGTTTTCCGCGGCAAACGGCTTCTGCTCCGGTGCATACAGCATCTCTTTTTCCTGTAAAAACACATACGAGAGCGCCTCCTGCAGGTCCTCCACGGGAACGATGCGCAGCTCCTTTTCCCTATAGGTCTCCTGCCAGTTCGCGCGTGGGATCAGAACCGTGTCGCAGCCCGCACGCTGCGCCGCCTCGATCTTCCTGCCCACACCGCCGACGGGAAGGACATCGCCCTGCAGGCCGATCTCGCCGGTCATTGCGACGTCGCCCCGCACAGGCAGGCGGCGGATCGCCGAGATCGCCGCGATGCACATGGCGAGGCCCGCAGAGGGGCCGTCCACAGGAGTCCCGCCGGGGAAATCGATGTGCACGTCGATATCATCGGTAAGAATGCCCTTCGCGCGCAGCAGCGCAGCGGCCTTCCCCGCTGCATCCACTGCCATGCCTCTGCGACGGATCGTCCGTCCGCGCCCCGAACCAAGCTCTTCCTCGCCGACGGCGCCCGTCAGAAGGATCCGCCCTGTTCCGGGGGCGACGGTCGCATCGATGCGCAGCAGAGCGCCCTGATGCGTTCCGTACACCGCCAAGCCGCATACGCGGCCGCAGACACTGCCTTCGGGGCGCTCCTGCCTGCTGCGCGGCGCGTAGCCGCAGCTTTCCATGACCCATTCGACGTCCGCGCGAAGGAGCTGTCTGCGCCCTTCCGCGGCAGCGGCGCTCACCGCCATCTGCACAATATTCACCGCATCGCGCCCACAGCCGGCCGCCATGCCCACGACAAGCGCCTCCTCCTGCGCGATCTCGCATCCAAGCCTCTCTGCGGCATGCGACGCGATGCGCGCGAGCTCTTCCGGCTCCAATGCGCGAAAATACACTTCCATACAGCGGGAACGCAGCGCAGAGGGGATCTCCTCCGGGGAGCGCGTCGTCGCCGCAACGAGCCGAAAATCCGCCGGCAGCCCGTTTTTGAAGATGTCGTGGATGTACGAGGGCGTGCGCCTGTCGTCCGGGTCGTAATATGCGCTCTCCAGCCGCACCTTCCTGTCTTCGAGGACCTTGAGCAGCTTGTTCATCTGGATCGGCTGCATTTCGCCGATCTCATCCAGAAACAGCACGCCGCCGTGCGCCTTCGTGACCGCGCCCTCCCTCGGCTGCGGGATGCCGTTGATCCCCAGCGGGCCTGCGCCCTGATAGATCGGATCGTGCACGCTGCCGATGAGCGGGTCTGCGATGGATCGTTCGTCAAAGCGGACGCAGGTCGCATCTACCTCGATAAAGGGCGCGTTTTGCCGAAACGGCGTGCCTTCTGAGCGCTTGGCCTCCTCCAGCATCAGGCGCGCGGCGCAGGTCTTTCCCACGCCGGGAGGGCCGTAGATGAGCACATGCTGCGGATGCGCGCCGCACAGCAAAGCGCGAAGAGCGCGGATGCCGTCCTCCTGTCCGATGACGTCCTCAAGCCTGTCGGGCCTTGCCTGCTCGGCGAGCGGTTCGCTCAGGCGGATCGAGCGCAGCTTCGTCAGCCGGTCCTGTTCGCTTCTGGAATAACTGCCCTTCTGCGGCGCAGAGGTATCGCGCGTGTTTTTCAGCTGGCGATAAAAATACATGCCCATGATGAGCGTAACGGCCAGCTGCAGCAGCATGACGGCGGTGTAGATCATTTGTCCATCCCTCCCTTTTCCCGGTCAGTATGGACTTTTTCTCCCCTTTTTATGTGCCTTTGCGCGCAAAGGATCCCACAGCGCTTTTCTGCAGGATCCTTTATTTGCTGTATTTTCCTTTTTTCAAGCAGACTGCAGATCCTCGCATGCCTTGGCTTTTTCGTCGGCGGTCGATGCTTTTTTGCTTGCCTCTGCCATTTCGGCAACCTTGGTCTCGAGGTCTTTCTGTGCTTTTTCGGCTGTGTCCTAATAAGGTGCAACCTCCGGGTGCATCGCATCGAGAAGCTTGCTCACTACCTCGTCTGCGGTTCCTTCCGGCAGAAGGTTCTTGATCTGTTCTCTTGTCATATTCTCTCTCCTTACACCCGTTTTACGCCCGGGCGGGCAAAAATGTGTATGCAAAAGGCCGCACCCGTACTGGATGCGGCCCTGATGCCGTGAAGTGTTATTCCGCTATTACTTCATGGATCATCTGATACCGATTCTCAATCATGTCCATGATTTCGTAATACGCGCATTTGCGCCCGTCTTCAAAATCGTCCAGGGGTTCATCAGAAGCAAATTCGGAGATGCGAGATTTTATGGAGTTGAGCAAATCCTCGATTTGCAGTTCATACTCAATCACTTTGTCTC
Organism: Eubacteriales bacterium; assembly: GCA_030528845.1. Next base: position 11,964 of record JAUMYC010000043.1, on the reverse strand, counting down.
TATCACTCACCGCGCATCCTTCTCTCTATTACAATCACCAAATTCAGCGCTTTTGTTCTCTCGCTATACGCTCGTTCGCTTCGCGCGCAAGCCGTCTGGCCTCCGCTGAAAGCTCTGCCCTGATTTTGTCTCGATCAGGGTGAGGCTTAGAGGGCAGCGGCGGAATCGGATAGTTGTCGTATTCGTATACTTCACCACGTCTCCTCATCTATACGCACCACCTTCATGCCGTATTCCTCAAGGACAGTCTACCACACATCCTCTTCGAATTCAACATCAAGGCCAATCGAACGCGCGATACTTTCGTATACTTGCGCACATTCCGCCTCAGTATACACACCGCTCGCCGGGCTATATACGTGTACTTCGCAGTTGTGCCCAACAACCACGCCCATAGCATAACCATGCATTCTCGCTGATGCGCCATCGTCGATTGTCGGCGGGAGTCCATAGGGATGATTTTACAAAGCATGAATTCTACGCCTTGGCGCGCAGCTCTTCTCTGCGCCTTGCGGCCTGGCGAATCATGCTCTGCGCGTGCTCGAAGGCGCTGCCGTCGTCCTCTGCGCCGCCGACGAGCCTCGCAAGCTCCGCCGCCCGGCCGTTTTCGTCCAGCAGCCGTACATTCGTCTCCGTGCGTCCGTTTTCTTCGTGCTTTTCGACCAGATACTGCTGGTCGCCGATGGCCGCGATCTGCGGAAGGTGGGTCACGCAGATGACCTGCTTTGCAAAGCCGATGCGCGCCATTTTTTCTCCCACGGCCTGCGCCATGCGGCCGCTCACGCCCGTATCGATCTCGTCAAAGACCATCGTGCCCGCGCCGCCCTGCTGATTCTGCACCGTCTTGAACGCGAGCATGATGCGCGCGAGCTCGCCGCCGGAGGCGATGGAGGCCATGGGCTTGAGCGGTTCGCCCGGGTTGGGCGAAATGAGCAGCTCGACCACGTCCGTGCCCGTCGGCGAATGCAGCTTCATTTTCGGAGCAAAGCGCGCCTCAAAGCGCAGCTTGGGCATGCCCAGTTCCGCAAGCTCTGCGCGCACTGCCGAACAGAAATGCTCGGCGATCCGTCCTCTGCTCTCTGTCAGCTGCACGCACAGCGCCGAATAGGCTGCGTCCTCTTTCTTGAGCGCCTTCTCCAGACGGTCACGCCTCTCGTCCGCGTTGTCGAGCGCTTCCAAGCGCTCTGCGGCGTCTGCCCGGAAGGCGAGCACGTCCTCGATCTGAGGGCCGTATTTGCGCATGAGTCTCTTGAGAGCGTCGAGCCGGTCTTCTATGCGGGCGAGCTTGCCCGGGTCATGATCCAGCCCCTCGCGGATGTCCTGCAGCTCCAGCCCGATATCCTGTACCAGATAATAGCTCTCCTCGAGCCGTTCATGCAGCGCGGAGAAGCGCGCGTCATACTCGGCGATGGCGCCCATGGCGTTCATGGCCTTTTTCAGCGCTTCCTGCGCGCCGGCAGAGCGCCCGGAGCCGGCGTATGCCTGCGCATAGGCGATATCCACCTTTTCGGCGATCAACTCGGCATGTTCGTAGAGCTTTGCGCGGGCCTCCAGCTTGTCATATTCGCCCTTTTTTGGCTTAATTTCGTCGATCTCGGCGATCTGATAGCGCAGCATGTCCGCCAAGCGTTCCCTCTGCGCGATATCCTCGTTTGCAGCACGAAGCTCCTTCTCCGCCGCGGCATATGCCTCGTAGGCATTTCGCACGCGCAGGACGAGCTGCCGATGCTCCTCGTCCCCGCATTCGTCTAAAAAGGCCAGATGCGCGGAGGGCTCGAGCAGCCTTGCGTGTTCGTGCTGGCCGTGCATGTCCATGAGCAGAGCCGTCAGCGCGCGCAGCTGCGAAAGAGTGGCCGCTGCGCCGCAGATGCGGCAGATATTGCGCCCGCTTGACGAAAGCTCCCGCCCGACGGTGATGACGTCGTCGCCGGGATCGATGCCGTATTGCGCGAGCATCTCCTTCGCGGCCGGGCAATCGCTGATATCGAACGCGGCCTGCACGCTCGCGCTCTGTGTTCCCGAGCGGATCAATTCACGATCCGCCCTGCCGCCCAGCGCAAGGCTCACCGCGTCCACAACGATACTTTTGCCCGCGCCTGTCTCACCGGTGAGGATGTTCAGGCCCGGGCCAAAGGGAATGCGCAGCGATTCGATCAGCGCAATATTACGAATTGTCAGTTCTATGAGCATTTCCGCTTCTCCTTTGCGGAGGCTTATTTCTGCATGGATTGATAGCGCGCCATGACGCCCGCCACCATTTCTTTTGTCTGCACCACCACGCAGATCGTGTCGACGCCGGCCAGCGTCCCAACGACCACCGGCCAGGGCAGGCTGTCCACCGCCTCGGCGGCGGCGCTCGCGCTGCCCGTGAGCGTCTTGATCACGATGATATTCTCCGCGGCGTTGATCGAGAGCACCGACTCGGAGAAGATCCGGATCAGCCTGTCGCTGATGCCCTTTTCGGCCCGTTCCGCCGTGGCGTATTTATAGCCGCCCTTGTCGGAGAGCGCCTTGATCAGCTTGAGATCCTTGATATCGCGCGAAACCGTAGCCTGCGTGACCTTCACTCCGTGTCTCTTGAGCTCTTCCGCAAGCTCGGACTGGGTCTCTATATCTTTACTTTCGATGATCTCGAGGATCATTGCATGGCGAATGGATTTCATATCTTCAACCCCGACTCCTTTGACCGCAATTTTTTAGGGGAAGATCATTCATGCGACCAATCGGCAAATTTTTGCCGGAGCAGATCGAAGAAAGCATAAGGCTGAAGGCGGATAAACAACGCGTCCTTTTCGCTGCGGCGAATGCGTACATTGCCGATCTCTTTTCCGCTGGACACGGGTCTTCCGTCCGCAAAGGCGTCGAGCGGCGAACGCAGCCCCGTGCTGCGCACATCTACCACGGAGCCCGGCGCGAGCACATACGGCCGGGAGCGCAGCGAATGCGCACAGACCGGCGTCATGACGATGCAATCGAGGCCGGGTGCGATGATCGGCCCTCCGGCCGCAAGGGAATACGCCGTGGAACCGGTGGGCGCGGAGATGATCACCCCGTCGCCGCTGATCCGATCCACCAGATCTCCGTCGCAATACACTTCGAGCTGCGCGATGCCCACTGCGCTGCCCGCTCTGCCGAAGCTGAACTCGTTCAGGGCGCGCCTGACGCTCCCATTTCCAAAGTCCGCTTCCAGAAGCATCCTCCTCTCCAGAGAAAAACGCCCCTCCGACAGGGCCTGCGCCATTTGCTCGATCTGCGAAGGCTCGGTCTCCGCCAAAAAACCAAGCCGACCCACATTCACCCCCAACAGCGGAATGTCAAACGGCACAGCTTTATCCAACGCCGAGATCAGCGTGCCGTCTCCACCGATTGCGACAATTACGTCACAACATGACAAGTCATTTGTCATATTTATTCCGCTGCAGCAGCTCTCTTTTGTGAGCCTTTCGTCCGAAAAAACCGACATCTCCCTTTTTTGAAACGCCTCCGCAACGCGGCCCGCGATACAGACCGCATTCGGTTTGCTGGGATTCCACCATATGCCAATCTTCTTAATCTGCACGAATGTCTCCTTCTTCTATTAAAGATATATCACAAATAACGGCGTAAAACAAGCAAAGTTTGAACATTTCATACAAGTTTCATATACCCGTTTTTGAACACGCCTCCCCGGCTTTGCTTTCTCCAAAAGAACCCAAGCTGTAGAAAACAGACCGGGTTCTGGATCAAGATATTGTGGCGATGTCCGCACCTTATATATTACAAATCTATGACGTTTTTCAAACGCGCGTGAATTGTATCCGCAATAGAATCTGCATCAAGCATACAATCTTTACGCTGCTGCGCGATCTTCCCATGCGGTATGAAGCGATCCGGCGCTGCGAGAGGAGTGATCTGCGCCTTCAGGCCTCGCATAGCGGCCCATTCGAGCACAGCTGCGCCGAAGCCTCCGCACAGCGTGTTCTCCTCCAGTGTGAACGCCTCGGGGAAACTCGACAGCAGCTTGCTCAGCAGCTCCTCATCCAGCGGCTTGACAAAACGCGCATCCGCCACGGCAACGCTGCAGCCGCGCTTCTCGAGCAGTTCTGCCGCCCTGAGCGCCTGCTCCACCATCGGCCCGAGGGCGATCAGCACGGCGTGCCTACCCTCGCGCAGGAGCGCGCCCTTCCCC